>JBHOQQ010000111.1:0-4851 GCA_042408955.1 Thermomicrobiales bacterium | reverse complement strand
CGCCGATGCGGTAGACGCCAAAGCTTTCTCCCAAATCGCTATTGAGATCAATGGAGAGGTGAAGAGCCATCTGCCTTCCTTCATTCGCCCTCTGGCGGTGCAATGAATTCGATCGGGGGACGGCGGTGCGCCCACGGCTGCAACGCCTCGAAGGCTGCGCTTGCCCGGAGGACGACAGCATCTTCCCAGCGGCGCCCCACAATCTGGAGCCCGATCGGGAGACCGTCATCGGTCCAACCGGCGGGAACGCTCGCAGCAGGATTGCCGGTCAGGTTGAACGGGAAGGTGAATGCGGTCCATTGCATGCCGTGGACTGGCTGACCCGCGACTTCGGAAGGAAAATCGATGCCAAGCGCAAATGGCGGCAGCGTCATCGTCGGTGTCAGCAGGAGATCGTAGGTCTGAAAGAAACGAGCCGCCGTGAGCTGTAGCTCGTTGCGGAGTACTTGCGCCCGCGCGACATCGAACGCATGAAGCTGGCGTCCTCGTTCGACGATTTGCTCAAGTCCGGGATCAAGCTGCCCCTGCCACTCGGGAAGAAGGCGATTGACTTCGCCACCGACGAGGCCATAGAAAAGGACGTGGAAGAGCTCGCACGGGTCCGGCCAGCCGGGGTCCGCTTCTTCAACAGTGCAGCCTAGCTCTGTGAATCGCCGTGCTGCGCGCTCGGTGACGGCCCGGACCACTGGATCGACTGCCGCGTAACCCAGCGTCGGACTCCAGGCAACACGCAGCCCCCGAATGCTTCCGTCGCAAGCGGCCAGATAATCGGTTTGGGGACCAGGAGCGGAGAAGATGTCTCGGTAGTCCGGCCCAGCGATCACGTTGAGCATCATGGCGGCGTCGCGGACGGTTCGGCTCAACGGTCCCTCAGAGACGAACGTTCCAACGACCGAGGGAGGGTACATCGGGACCAAGCCAAAGGTTGGCTTCAAACCGAAGATGCCGCAGAAGCTCGCCGGTTGCCGGATTGAGCCTCCGCCATCGCCACCGGTGCCGATCGGGCCCATGCCGGAGGCGACCGCCGCGGCGGTCCCTCCGCTCGAACCAGCCGCGGTGCGATCGAGCTTCCAGGGATTCCGCGTTGGACCGAAGAGCGGGTTGTCCGTCGGAGATTTCCAGCCGAATTCTGGAGTGTTCGTCTTGCCAAGGAGAACCGCGCCACTTCGCTTCAGCCGCTCGACGATAGGAGCGTCTTCGTCGGGAACGTGGTGAGCATAGACGCGCGAGCCGAAGGTGGTGCGAATCCCTTGCGTTGGGGAGAGATCCTTGATGCTGACAGGTATGCCTTCGAGCGGCCCTCGAATTTCCCCAGTCGCGAATCGCCGCTCCGATTCCTTTGCCGATGCGATCGCTTGATCCGCCGTCACGGTAACGAAGGCGTTGATGATGGGGTTGATTCGTTCAATGCGCTGGAGGATAGTCTGAGCGACTTCGACGGGAGACAACGTCTTCGCGCGATACGCGGCGGCAAGCTCAGTGGCTGAGAAAAAGCACAGCTCTGCGGAGGCATCAGCGCCGAAGGGCTGCTGCTTATGCATTAGGATCACCATCGTGAATTCATGCCAGGCCGTACTATGGCCATGACGAAAGAAGAACGTAGCTCTGCGCACCGCATTTTCGCGGCTGGCGAGGCGGACTCCTCTGGCCACCCTGTGGAGGGAGTTTTATACTACTCGTGAGAAAGTTGCAACGATGAACTCCTTTACGGTCGCCCACCGGGAACGCGGAAACCGTGGAGAGGGTGCAGCCGAGGTGTCTCGCGTGGCGCACTGCCGGTACGCGGTGCAACGAGGTTTCGGGCGCGGGTAGGACGGACGGGGATGCTCGTCGGGTATATCGTGCGGCGTCTAATTGGTGCAATTCCCGTGCTGCTTGGCGTCTCCTTCATCGTGTTTCTCGCCATGCAGCTTGTGCCTGGGGACACTGCCAAGGCATTGCTCGGTCCTTTGGCGACCCAGGAAACGGTCGAGGAATTCCGGCACTACCTGGGGCTCGACCAGCCCATTGTTGTCCAGTACGGGAAGTGGCTCTGGAGGGCGCTGCACGGTGACCTTGGCCGGTCGTTCTCGAACAACATGCCGGTTACCGATCTGCTTGCAGAGCGCTTGAGAAACAGCGCCGTGCTCCTGTCAGGATCGCTTGCGCTCGCTATCCCTCTTGGGATCATCGTGGGCCTTGCCTCAGCCATTCGGCAGTATTCGTTCGTTGATCGGGCGTCTATGGCGCTGACCCTGGTGCTGGCCAATGTGCCAACGTTCGTCTTGGGTCTCGGCATGATCGTCATATTCGCGGTCGAGTTGCGGTGGCTGCCCGTGCAGGGCATGCGCGACCTGCGGGGTGACGGTGGGCGTTGGGATCTCCTGCGTCATCTCGTGTTGCCATCTGTCACGACCGCCATTCCACCAGCGGCGATCATCGCGCGAATGGTCCGGTCAACGATGCTCGGCGTGCTCGGCCAGGAGTACATCAAGGCCGCCCGAGCGAATGGACTGCCCGAGCGAACGGTCACGCTCCGCTATGCCCTGCGGAATGCTCTCCCGCCGATCGTCACGATTTCTGGTCTCCAGGTGGGGTTTCTTCTCGGAGGGGCAGTGTTCACCGAGTATGTGTTCGCTTGGCCGGGCGTCGGCGACGCGCTTTTCAAGGGGATTCTGGCTCGTGACATTACCGTGGTCCAAGGAGTGGTCTTGGTAATCGCCACGTGGTTTGTTCTGGTGAATTTGGCGGTTGACGTGATCAACATCGCGCTTGATCCACGAGAGCGGACGCGCTGACAAGGAGGAAGGCGGCGAATGGAGGAGATTATCGCCACGCCTCGTGCTAGCGCAGCACAGGTCAGTTCGGAGTCTGAATTGTCAGCTCTCTGGCATCGCTTCGCATCGGATAGGCTGGCAGTCGTTGGACTGGCGATCGTCGTCGTCGTGACCTTGGCGGCCATCTTTGCCCCGGTAGTCGCGCCATACGATCCGAATTACCAGTGGGAGGGTGTGCGGCGGGCGAAGCCTGGGGTCGAGGGGCATCTGCTCGGCACTGATGAGGTTGGAAGGGATATTTTGAGCCGCTTGATCTATGGTGGACGCCTCTCACTGCTGGTCAGCATCGTGCCGACCGTCGTTGCCGCGGTGGTTGCGCTGGCGCTTGGGCTCCTCGCTGGCTATCACGGCGGATGGGTCGATCAGATCATCATGCGTGTACTCGATGTGTTCTTTGCATTTCCGGTGGTGCTGCTCGCTATCCTGATCGCTGGCGCCTTGGGACCGGGACCACGCAACCAGATGATCGCGATCGCGTTCATTCTGATCCCGTACATGACGCGTGTGGTGCGAACCCAGGTCGAGACGCTGCGCCGCTTGGAATTCGTCGAGGCTGCCCGCGCGACCGGAGCGAACACCCGAGAGATCATCGTGCACGAACTTTTGCCGAATGTCATTGCGCCGCTGGTCGTCTACGCCACCATACTGGTGGGCTTCATGATCTTAGTCGCTGCGGGTCTGAGCTTTTTTGGACTTGGGGCGAATCCACCGACAGCGGATTGGGGCAACATGGTCAATACCGGCAAGGGCACGATTACGACGACTCCGCACGTCGTGCTCATGCCAAGCTTGACCATCGTGATTGTCGCCTTAGCGTTCAATTTCGTCGGTGATGGACTGAGAAACGCGCTGGAACCCGAAGCATCATGACCGAACATAGAAGCCTCATTGACATATCACGGGCATCCGTCCATGGCCGGACGCCTGGGGAGGTGCTGCTCAGCGTGGCTGATCTCCACGTTGAGTTTGCGCGCCGGCGCTTGCCGCCACTGAAGGCTGTTGATGGCGTCAGCTTCTCAGTGCGGCGGGGCACCGTCGTGGGGATTGTGGGGGAATCTGGATCCGGCAAGAGTATGACAGCGAACGCCATCATGCGGTTGGTCCCACCGCCGGGCAGGATCACCCAAGGCCAGATCAGCTTTGCGGATATGGATCTTCTCCAGGCGAGTGAATCGACCTTGCAGCGGCTCCGCGGCAAGCGCATGGCGATGATTTTTCAGAACCCGATGACAGCGTTGAACCCAGCGTTCACCATTGGCCGGCAAATGACTGACATGCTGATGCACCATGAGCGACTTACCAGGGCGGAGGCGTCGGATCGGGCGGCGGAGTTGTTGCGGCAGGTTGGCATTCCGGCGGTCCAGCGCCAGTTGCAAGCGTATCCGCACCAACTGTCGGGAGGGATGCGGCAGCGTGTCGTTATCGCGATGGCGCTCTCATGCAGCCCGGAACTCCTGATCGCAGATGAGCCGACAACGGCTCTCGACGTGACGATCCAAGCCCAGATTCTCGACATTCTCGAAGAGATTGCGGCAGACCAGTATCGCGCGATCGTCTTGATTTCGCACGATTTCGGGGTCATCGCCCGGCTGTGCGACGAGGTGGTCGTCATGTATCGCGGCCGCGTCGTGGAGCAGGGGCCCGTGGATCGCGTGCTGAGTCAGCCGGAGCACGTCTATACGCGTGCGCTGCTCGGAGCGATTCCACGGCCAGGACAACGCGGGCAGCGATTGGCGACTGTTGAAGACCAAATGGCGCTCACCGTTGCCGGGGATGGAAGGGTAAACTGATGACCCTGTCTGGGGAAACTCCCTCGATCATCAACGTGTCCGCAAGTGCGCCACGGCCAGCACCAGCGGCGAATTCACGGGTGGCTCCGGCATTGGAAATCGGCGCGCCAGCTCCGCTGGTCGAAGTCCGTGATCTTGCGAAGCACTTCTCCGTCACCTCTGGCACGCTGCTCGCGCGCAAGACGAACGTGGTGCGAGCGGTGGACGGTGTCTCGTTCACCATTCCTAAGGGCACGACGGTTGGC
>JBHOQQ010000057.1:0-12797 GCA_042408955.1 Thermomicrobiales bacterium | reverse complement strand
AGCCGTCAGGCATTGCAGCGACGCGATCGATCGCGCCCGGTCAGAAGTCGTAGGAGCGCGATGCATCGCGACCTGACGGCTGAATGCTGACGGCTGATAGCTCACCACTCGAAGCTCGTCGCTCGAAGCTCGAACCTTCCCTGACCCCTGACCCCCGACCCGTCCCTAGCCCCCAGCCCCCAACCCCTAGCCCCCATCTGACGGCTGACGGCTCAGATCGCCACGTGCCGCTCGCCGCGGAGCACCTGCCACGCGGCGATTGCCATGCGATACGGGTACCGATCGACCGAGGGGATGAAATCGGCCAGGCGAACGTTGACCGGGTGGAGCACGCGGCGCGTCGAACCGAGCCCGATAGCCTCCACCGCCTCGCGCTCGCCCGTGAAGAGCGCCAGCACACCGGCGATCGGCACGCTGACGACCGCTTCAAGCTCGTCGGGGTTTGGACGTAGCCCGGTCAATGGCGTCTCATCGATGACAAGGAAGACATCTTGAAGCTCCCGATCGCGCAAGTCGGGCTCTCGCTCAGTCACAGAAACGCGGACACCAAGCCATCGCAAGCGCTCAGGCTCGACCGTGAGGCCGATTTCTTCCTCCGTTTCCCGCAAGGTGTCTTCCAGGCGCTCCCCAGCGCGCACGTGGCCGCCCACCGTCGCGTCCAGATAGCTAGGCCAGGTGTCCTTCTGCAACCCCCGGCGTTGGAAGACCAGGCACGGCTGGCCATCTCCATCGTGGCACACGAGCCAGACGTGGATCGCACGGTGCCAATCGCCGTCCCGATGGACAGCGTACCGCGGCTTTCGCTGGCCCGTGCCAATACCCGCGGCCGTCACAACTTCAAAAAGCTCGTGGGGATCTTGCGCGCCCATGTGCCCGGTCATGGCGCTGTTTCAGTTCTCTCGGGTTCCCACGCGATCCCTGATCGCGTGGGGTCCCAATCGGTCGCCATCCCTGGCGGGGGATCGGTCGCGAGACGGGAGAAGATCAGGACATCATGAAACTCGCCATCAACATACGATGCCTGGCGAAGTACCGCTTCCTTCGTGAAGCCACACCGTTGGTAGAGCCGGTGCGCGCGCTCGTTGTACGCTTCGCTGCGCAGCCAAACGCGATGCATGCCCCACTGAGCAAAGCAGACATCGAGCAAGGTCTCAAGCGCGTCGGTGCCCAACCCTTGCCCCCACCTTGCCTTCTCACCGATCAGCAGCGATATCTCGGCCGAGCGGTGCTGCTGCGACACGCGGCTCATCACGACCAGGCCCAAGGGCTCTGCTTCCAAGGACTCGATGATGAACGCAATCGGCCGGCCAAGCTCACTCTCGCGGGCAAGCCACTCTTCGATGCGCCGCTGCGTCTCGGAGAATGACACGGTCGCATCCGCCAGGCCCCAATAGCGCATCACCTCCGGGTCGTTGAACCAGCGGAAGAGGCAGACGGCATCCTCACGCTCGATTGCTCGGAGGTTGACTCGTTCCCCGCGAATCATTCCAGCTCCCTGTGCACGCACTCGTGATGAAGGAGGAGGGGCGACGATGAGGTCGCCCCTCGCTCCCCCCTTCCTCCTCCCTCCGGGATCGGATGGTCCTACCCCCCGCCAAGACGGGTTGCCACCGTCAGCGCTCCGGACCACTGATCTGCAAGCTCGACGAGCCGCCCGGAGAACAGTCCAAGTGCCAGGTTTGCGATAACCATGACGGCAATGCCCACGTTGAGCAGCCACGTGGACGTGGTCCGCAGTGGCCGCTCGGGCGGGTTGAAATACATCACGGCAACAACCCGCAGATAGAAATAGGCACTGACCGCCGATAGCAGCACCACGGCAAGGGCAAGCCACAGCAGATCGGCATCTATCGCCGCCACGATCACATAGTACTTCGCGTAAAAGCCGAGGAGTGGCGGCACACCCATCAGCGAGACCATGAAGACCGTCATCGCCACCGCGGCTGCTGGGTTGGTGCTGGCGAGTCCAGCAAAGTCGTCGAGCGTCATGCCGCGCCCACGGTGTTGCATCCACGCCACCACAGCGAAAGCGCCGATATTCATGAACGTGTAGGCCAGAATGTAGTACAGCAAGCTAGACACGCCCCGGTCTCCGGCCGCGCTGGCCCCATCTGGTCCAAATCCGGTACTGCCACCAGCTTGGTACGCGGCGAGTCCGACCATCATGTAGCCAGTGTGTGCGATTGATGAGTAGGCCAGCATGCGCTTGATGTTGCGCTGCGCGATCGCCACGATGTTGCCGAAGGCCATCGTGATCAGCGCCAGAACGGCAAGCAGATCCGTCCAGTCGTTCCGCATCGGTCCCAGCCCTTGGACCATGATGCGGACGATCGCGGCGAATCCTGCTGCCTTTGGCACGACCGACATGTAACCGGTGACGGGCGTTGGTGCGCCATCGTAGGCATCCGGAGTCCACATATGGAACGGCACGGCCGCGATCTTGAACCCGAGGCCGACGGTAAGGAGAAGCAGCGCGAGCAAGAGGGAAGCTTCCAGCCGCTCACGTCCAGCGACGGAGTCCTGGATCGCGGCGCGAATGTCGTCGAGATTCGTCGATCCGGTCAGGCCGTAGGTCCAGGCCATGGCATAGATGAGGATCGCGCTGGCGAAAATGCCGAGGAGGAAATACTTCAGGGCTCCCTCGATCGAAGTGATGCGTCGCTTAGCGAACGCGGTAAGCACGTAGGTCGCGAGTGATGAGAGCTCGATGCCGACGAAGATCATCACCAGGTCGCCGGCAGCGGCGGTCAGGAGCGCGCCCAACACCGAGAAGGCGAGCAAAACATAGAACTCGCCAATCGGCATACGCCCTTCGAGGCGCTCGACGTAGCTGGCTGAGACCATGACTGAGAGGATCGCTGCTGAGAGGATGATGAGTGAGAGGAAGACGGTCAGCCCATCAGCCCGGAACGCGCCACGGAAGGTTGCGGCGTTCTCGCCATGCTGCCAATTGAGCGCCACCATTGCCGCCGCGTAACCGAGCAAGGAGATCGCCGTCAGCCAGATGTAATGACGCTCTTTCGGCAGAAACGCATCCAGGAACAGCAACGCGATCGCCAGCCCAAACACAATAAGCTGGGGGACAACCAGGCCCCAATCCGGACGTTCCAACGTGAGGTTGATCAGGTCCACCTACCGTGCTCCCTTGCCCTGTCGCATCAGCGCTGCCGCTAGCCGACCGCCTAAGCTGGCATTCTCCCTCTGCTACCCCCCGAGCGGACCACGCAAGAAGGGCTGGAGAATACGCTCAAAACTCGGCTGCACAATCTCAAAGATCGGCTTTGGATAGACACCAGCCACAATCGTTGCAATCGCCAGTGGGATGAGGGTGATGGCTTCTTTCGTAGTGAGATCTCGCCAGTCAATGCCACCCCCGTGCTCGTCGTGATCATGCGAGGCGCCGGATACCGGCATCGGCGCATGCCCGTGGCCATGCGCGGCGAGGAACTCACGCTCTTCTGGCGTGAGCTCGGCATCGTGTGGATCCGGTGGCTGCTCCGGGCGGCGGCCAAAGATCACGCGCTGGAACATCCACATCATGTACCACGCGGCGAAAATGACGACCGCGAAGGTGAAGAACGCCGCCCACTTATTCCACTGCCAGGTGCCGAGCGCGACGAGGAACTCCCCGACGAATCCGGAGAGTCCCGGCAAGCCGATGCTTGCTAGCATGAAGAGCATGAAGAACGCGGAGTAGACAGGCATACGCGAGGCGAGCCCGCCGAACGCGGCGATCAGGCGGGTATGCGCGCGCTCGTAAATGACGCCAACGAGGAGGAACAGCGCGCCGGTGTTGAAGCCGTGGGCGAGCATGACCATCATGCTGCCGTTCAAGCCGTTCAAGTACTGCTCAATGTTGGCCACACCAGCGATGCGGTCCCGCTCGGCGGCCAGCACGGCCACGAAGATGCCGAGCGTGACGAAGCCCATGTGGCTGACCGACGAGTATGCCACGAGCTTCTTGAGGTCCGGCTGCACCAGGGCCACGAAGGCGCCGTAGAGCACGGCGATGACGGAGAGGATCACAATGGGGATAGCCCAATCCTCGGTACCTTCCGGGAAGAGCGGCAGATTGAAGCGAAGCATGCCATAGCCGCCCATTTTCAGCAGCACTGCCGCCAGGATTACCGATGCTGCCGTCGGCGCCTCGACATGGGCATCCGGCAGCCAGGTGTGCAACGGGAACATCGGCACTTTGACGGCGAAGGCGATCAGAAACGCCGCGAATGCGAGCCCCTGGAAGACATCGCTATAGGCGCCCTTATCCCAGCCGGTCTGAAGCTCAAGGATGTTCAGCGTGCGGACACCGGTGGTCTCAAAATACTTCTGGTACGTGGCCACAATGCCGACGAGCATCAGCAGCGAGCCGGCCAGGGTGTACAAGAAGAATTTGACCGCGGCATAGACCCGGTTGGAGCTTCCCCAGACGCCGATGAGGAGCGCCATCGGGATGAGCATGACCTCCCAAAAGATGTAGAAGAGGAAGAGGTCCACCGCCATGAAAACACCGAGCATGCCGGTCTCAAGCAGCAACAAGGCGATGTAGTACTCGCGGGTGCGCGTAGTGACCGTATCCCACGACCAGATGATGGCGATGACGGACAGGAGCGTGGTCAGCCCGATCAGCAAGACCGCGATGCCGTCCACGCCCATGTGATACGAAACACCCAGGTCGTTCAACCAGGTGACCCGCTCTTCGAATTGAAAGCTCGCGTCCTTGTCGAAGGCCCCAAGCATGATGACCGACAGGACGAAGCTCACCAGCGATGAGATCAGCGCGACGCTGCGCGTCATCTCTCGCGATGCCCGCGGCACGAAGAACAGGATCAGTGCGCCAACGAGCGGCGCATATGCCATTACGCTCAGGAGTGGGAAACTATCCACCGTTGCCCTCCGACCAGAGAATGATTGGCGCTGGCGCGCGGCGCGCGGATCGGCACCTCACCTGAAGATTCCGCGCTCCTCGTCCTGCTATGTGCTGCCGCATCTCTGACCTAGCTCCGCTACCGAAACAGATCGCTAAATGCCGCCAGATACACGCCGACCATCACGACCATGCCAAGGGCGATGGCCAGCGCGTAATTGGCGACGAGGCCCGTTTGCACATGCCGTAAGCGCTGGCTGATGGCGCCGATGCCGAGCGCGATGCCGTTCACCGCGCCATCAATGATGCGAACATCAACCACGCTCCACAGCTCCATCGCCAGCCACCGAGCCGGCGCCACGAACACGCGGTTGTACAGCTCATCCCAGCGCCACTTCTCATAGAGGAAGAGGTACAGCCCCTCGTAGCGCCGCGCCATCGCCACCGGATCAATGCGCCCGGCAATGTAGGTGAGATAGGCGATCAGGACGCCGAGCACCGCAATCGCGGTCGAAATGACGCCGAACGTAACTGTCGTGCTGGTGGAGACGTGGTGCTCCTCAACGGCAGCCCCCGAAGGCTCTTCCGCATGCCGTGTTGTCGTAGCGTCGTCCGCGACAACATAGAGGGATGCCGCCTCGGCTGGCTCGGCCGCCTCTTCGGCATGGCGCGCAAACACGGGTTCCAGGAAGTGATGGATCGGCCCGTCCTCCGGCGGGAACCCCACGAAGCCAATCACGGCCGATGGAATCGCCAGCAAGATGAGCGGGATGGTCATGACGGGCGGCGATTCATGGGGATGCAGCTGGGCCGTGTCGTAGCGGGGCTTGGTGAAGAACACCAGGAATACCAACCGAAACATATAGAGCGAGGTGAGGAACGCGGAAACAAGCCCAACGAGCGCGATCAGGTTGCCCCAGGCCGGGAAGGTGGAGCTTGCCCACGAGCCGACGATGATCTCATCCTTGCTCCAGAACCCGGCCAGGGGCACGAGACCAGCGTTTGCGGCCGCGGCGATCAAGAAGGTCCAGAACGTTACCGGCATGTGCTTGCGCAGCCCACCCATGTTGCGGATGTCCTGCTCATGATGCATGCCATGAATCACACTGCCTGCTCCGAGGAAGAGCAGTCCCTTGAAAAATGCGTGCGTCATGAGGTGGAAGATTGAGGCAACCCACGCGCCGGTGCCGAGCGCGAACGCCATGTAGCCAAGCTGGCTCAGGGTTGAATAGGCGATCACTCGCTTGATGTCGAACTGCGTGATGGCGATCGTGGCGGCCATGAAGGCGGTAAATGCACCTATCGCCGAGACCACCCACATGGCAGTCGTGCTCTCGCGGAAGATTGCGTAGGACCGCGCCACCATGTAGATCCCCGCGGTCACCATCGTCGCGGCATGAATCAGCGCGGAGACAGGCGTCGGACCTTCCATTGCGTCTGGCAGCCAGACATGAAGCGGGAATTGGGCGCTCTTGCCGACGGCGCCGGTGAAGAGCAGCAGCGCGATGCCGGTCAGCGTCTTTTCGGAGACCGCGCCGCTGGCAGCCTGGGCGAATACGCCGTGCTCACCGAAAAACGCGAGCGTGCCAAAGGCGACAAAGGTCCACATCACGCCCAGCCCGAAGCCCAGGTCTCCGATGCGGTTGACAATGAACGCCTTCTTTGCTGCATTCGCGGCCGACCGGCGCCAGTAATAGAAGCCGATGAGCAGGTAGGAGCACAGGCCAACCGCCTCCCAGAACACAAACATCAGGAGGTAGTTGTCTGCCAGCACGAGCATGAGCATGGAGAAGACGAAGAGCGGAAGAAATGCGAAGAAGAGAAAGTAGCGCGGGTCCTTCTCCTCGCCACCGTGCGCGCCGTGGCCATGATGCTCTGCGGCTTCGTTCGGATCGTAGACCTTGGTCATGTACCCGATCGAAAAGATGTGCACCAGGAGGCCAACCGTGGTAACGACGAGCAGCATCACGGCCGTCAGTTGATCCACGTAGAGGTTCACGTCCACCTGGAAGTTGCCGGATGGAATCCAGGTGAAAAGATGCTGACTCATCGGTTGGTCGCTGTCGCGGATGTCCAAGAAGGCGAAGACGGAAAGCACCCACGACACGAACACGGCCGGGACCGCTACCCAATGTGCCTGATATCTGAATGACCGCCCGAAAAGAAAGTTGATGGCAAACGCGAGGAGCGGCACAAGCGGAATGAGAAATAACCAGTCAGCCATCAATGGTCTCCGATAGCTGATAGCCGATCACCGGGAGCCGAGAGCCGGAAGCCGGTGGCCCAGCCCGGCTGTCACGCTGGCATCGCAACTCCATGTAGGCGCCCATCAGTCTCCCCATATCCCGAGTCCCATCCGAGTTACCAGGCATTCGGCCGTGGCCTGCCGGTCACGAGCTGCTGGCTCCTGGCTAGTCACGCAACGTGCGGAACTCATCGACATCAACCGCCGTGCGCGCCCGCCGGCTCAGCGCAATGATGATCGCCAAGCCGACGGCAGCCTCGGCTGCGGCCACCGCAATCGTGAACAGCGCGAAGCTCTGACCATTCAGGGAGTTGAGTTCCCAGCCGAAGGCGATCAAGGACATGTTCGCGGCGGTGACCATCAATTCGACGCACATGAAGATGATCAAGATATTTCGGCGGATGAGCACGCCCATCATCCCGATGATGAAGAGCGCCGCGCTCAGAAAGAGGAAGTGGTTGACGCCGATCTCGCCCATGGTTCCTTCGCCTGCCCACCTACCGCCGGCCAATGACCGGCTGCTCGTTCGGATCACGCACCAGAATCAACCGCCGGCCGTAGCCTCCTGGAACAACCTCGACGGTCCCCGCACCGGCAATTGGGGCTTCCTCAATGGCGCCAGCCGGCAGCGCGAGATCGGTGCCGCGAGGATGCCCGAGCGAGATCGTACCGCGCCGGAAGAACCGCTCTCCGAGCCGCTCCGGCAACGCGAGCACGATGGCGCCAATCACGCCGACGGTCAGCACCAGCGAGATCACCTCGAATGGCAGCAGATACTGCGTGTAGAGCGTTCGGCCGAGCGCCTGCGTGTTGCCCCCTGCCAGGCTCACAAGCTGGTTGAACTCCTGCTGGCTGGGCACCGCCGTCCGCCCGACAACCGTCCGGTCGAGGATCGCGACGCCCATTTCCAAGAGCAGAATGGCGCCGAGCAGCAGGCCGACATAGCGCTGGACCGGGCGAGCCGCGTGGAATTCCGGCAGATCATCCGGATCCACGAGCATCAGCACAAAGAGCACGAGCACCAGAATGGCGCCTGTGTAGACAATGATCTGTGCTACAGCGAGGAATTCCGCGCCGAGCATGACGAAGATCGCGGCGACGTTAAAGAAGCAGAGCACGAGAAAGATCGCCGAGTGCACTGGATTGTTGGCGACGACAACGCCAGCCGCCGACAACACGCAAACAGCGCTGATGAGATAGAAAATGATGACGTCCCAGGGCATATCTCCTGCTCTCCGGCGTTACCGCTGCCGCGCCACCGCGGTGGCTGTGGCCGTCCCCTTGCCGCTCGCAATTGCCTGCACCCCAAAGATGGCCAGGATCACGACGCCACCGGCCCCGATCACCCACCACCAACTCGCGGGAATCCCCACGTTCGAAGCGAGGCGAATAAAGGATGTGATCACAATGTTGAGCAGCACGAGCGGCAAGAGCACCTTCCAAGCGACGCCCATCAACTGGTCATAGCGGAAGCGCGGCAGCGTCGCCCGCAGCCAGACATAGAAGAAGAGGAAGAGCCCCGCCTTCGCCAGGAGCCACAGAATACCGAGCCCCCAATACCGGTCCGATCCCGGGCCATCCGTTCCGCCCAGGAAGAGCGTGCTCGCGAACAGCGAGACCACGATCATGGAGATGTATTCACCAAGGAAGTAGAAGGAGAACCGGAAGGCGGAGTACTCCGTATGGAAGCCGGAGACCAGCTCGGTTTCTGCTTCGGGGAGATCGAAGGGCGCGCGGTTTGTTTCGGCCACGGCCGCGATCAGGAAGATGATGAAGGCGAGCGGCTGCGACAAGATATACCAGTTGCTAATCTCAAGCGGGCCGATCTGGAGCGGCTCCTGCTGCCGGATCAAGATTTCCCGGAGGCTCAACGAACCCGAAAGGATGAAGATACCCACCAGCGACAGCCCGAGAATGATTTCATACGAGACCACCTGAGCCGCGGATCGCAGACCACCGAGCAGCGAGTACCGGTTCGCCGATGACCACGCTCCGAGGATGATGCCGTACACGCCGATGCCGCTGAAGGCGAAGATAAACAGCGCTCCAACGTTCAGGTCTGCGACAAAGAGGTTGACATCCCGCCCGAAGATTTCGACCGTGCCACCGAAGGGAATGACGGCCACACCCACGATCGCGGTGATAAAGACGATCAACGGGGCGAAATAGAAGACAATGCGATCGGCCGCTCGCGGAATCAAGTCCTCCTTCCCAAGGAGCTTGATGCCGTCGGCGATGGGTTGCAGGAGGCCCGCTGGACCTGTGCGTGTTGGCCCCAACCGGTCCTGAAAAGCGGCGATTACCTTCCGCTCGAACCAGGTCATGTAGGCCATCCCCACCAGCAAAACGTTCATGAGCACAAAGGCCACAATGAACGTGAGCCAGAGCGGCTGGTCGTTTTCCATGCCTTGCATCGCTCCACACGGCTGGCCGCTTGCACCGCCAGCCTCCGAAATTACCCCTCGCCAGCGCCGTTGGCCGGGATTCTGCCCGCCGGACGTGCCGAGAGCGGGCAGCCCCGCTCTCGCCCCGCGTATCTTACTGCCTCAGTGCCCTCATGGCGACCGCATTCTGGCAATGATGCCACCCACGCACGCCACCCCTCACTGCACCGCCCGTCCCTCCGCACGCCGTCGCCCACGTGCGAACCGCTCGCATCCGTGCCATACCTGATGACGCGCAATGCTCGCGCCGCAACCGTCCGGCCGCCATCGGTGTGAGCGGCGATCATGCCCGGCTCATCGTTCCTCGACCACGATTGCACCCGTTGCCGCCGTGATTGCGCGCGTGGGCCAGAACGTCAACATACTACCGGTCCACCGACCCAAGCACGATATCAATCGTTCCAATCAGCGCCACAACGTCCGCGAGCATGGCTCCTTGGGCAATGTGCGGCAACACGCTGAGATTGACGAAATCTGGGGCGCGGATGCGGAAGCGGTAGGGAATCGGCGTGCCGTCGCTCACGATGTAGTAGCCATTCTCGCCCTTTGGATGCTCAACCGCGGCGTAGGCCTCACCGACAGGCGGGCTAAACCCCTTGATTACCCAGATGAAGTGCCGCTGCATGTCTTCCGCCGTGGTCATCGTCCCCTTGTGCGGGGGGATCACGTACGGAGATTCATAGGCCATCAACGGCGTGTCCATCTTCTCGCAGTGATCCAACGCCTGGAGAATGATCCGGATCGCTTGCCGCATCTCCTCCATGCGGACGAGATACCGGTCGTAGACATCGCCATGCGTGCCGAGCGGCACCTCGAAATCCAGGCGGTCGTACACGCAATAGGGTTGCGCCTTGCGGACGTCATAATTGACACCGGAGCCGCGCAAGCATGCGCCGGTGAGCGAGTAGTTGATTGCCGCCTCTGGTGTGATTACCCCGACGCCCTTGGTGCGCGCAAGCCAGATGGGATTCGCGTCCAAGATGTCCGCATACTCTTTCTGCCGCTCCGGGAAGATCTTGCAGAAATCGCGGATCATCTGCGGCAGGCCGTCGGGGATCGGACGGGAAAACCCTCCGATTTCCATCATGTTCGTGGTGAGACGGGCGCCGCAAAACGCTTCGAAAATATCGAGAATCAGCTCCCGCTCCCGGAAGCAGTAGAGCGACATGGACAATGCGCCGATGTCGAGCGCGTGCGTTCCCAGCCAGACAAGGTGCGAGGCAATCCGGCTCAGCTCGGCCATGATCACACGCCAGTATTGCGCGCGCTCCGGAGCCTCGATGCCGCACAGCTTTTCGATCGCTAGGACACAGCCCAGGTTGTTGGCTGGAGCCGCGACGTAGTCGGTCCGGTCGGTCCATGGAATGATCTGCGCATAGCGGTGCGACTCGCCAAGCTTCTCCACCCCGCGATGGAGATAGCCGATGACCGGGTCGCAGTCGGTTACAACCTCGCCGTCGAGCTTGAGAATGACGCGCAGCACGCCATGCGTACTGGGGTGCTGCGGCCCCATGTTGAGGACAAGCTGGCGCTCCCCCGAGGCCAAAATCTGGTCTTCTGTAACCACAAAGGTTCCGTATTGTGCACCTTCCTCGCTGACAGCACCGACATCGGCGCCGTCGGGCTGGTTCGTGATAGCAGAGAAGCTCATGGGGTCAGACCCCCCTTCCAGTCCAGCGCGTGCGGGTGCGCCCCACCGTGCGCTCTTTGTTGTAGGTGGGGTACTCTCGCCAGCCGCGGAGCGGATAGTCCTTGCGCAGCGGGAACCCCTCGTCCCAATCATCAGGCAGCAGGATCCGCCGCAAATTCGGATGCCCGTCAAAGACGATGCCAAACATGTCGTAGGCCTCGCGCTCAAGCCAGTTCGCTCCATTCCAGAGCGGCACCAGCGACGGGACGGGCTCGCCGTCGTTGCATCCGGCTTTCAAGCGCAGGCGTACACGATTCTTCAGCGAGTAGAGCAAGACGACAACGTCGAAGCGGGGCTCGGTGCGCAGTCGCAGCATATCGACCACGGTCACATCGGTAAGGAAGTTGAAGGCGAGCCGCGGGTGATCGCGCAGGAACGCGCACACTTGCCGCAGCACCTCACGCCGGATGTGAATGGTCGTCTCATCGCGGAAACGGACGACATCGACGATGGCATCGCCAAACTGGCGCCGCAACTCGCGCAGCGCCGGATGCCGCTCGACATCGGGATCAAAATAGAGGTCGCGCGCCCAAGGATCTCCTTCGGGCGCGGTGATAACCGCTGAACCAGTCGCAGGGGTAAGCCCGCCGGATGTTGCTGATGGGGCTGGCGTCGTCCCCTCACTCACGATGGTCTCCTCCTCAGCTCGCGGATGAGCGCCAGGTGTTAGCCGCGGATCCCGGCCATCGCCGCCTGGCGGTCAGCGACGCGCTGCGCCTCTGCCGCGGCAACGCCCTGCTTCTTGGCCATCGTCTCGTACTTGATGACCTTATTTTGCAGCTCGAGGATGCCGTAGTAGAGCGCCTCCGGCGTTGGCGGGCAGCCAGGAACATACACGTCAACCGGGATCACCTGGTCCACGCCCTGCACGACGGCATAGGTATCGAATGGCCCGCCGACATTGGCGCAGCTCCCCATCGACACCACCCACTTCGGCTCGGGCATTTGATCGTAGAGCGTGCGGACCACTGGCGCCATCTTCTTGGTCACCGTCCCGGCCACGATCATCAGGTCTGCCTGCCGCGGAGAGGCGCGGTACAGCATGCCGAATCGCTCAGCCAGGTCGAACCGGCTCATGGATGCCGAGATCATCTCAATCGCGCAGCACGCGAGCCCGAATTGCAGCCACCACAGCGACGAGCGCCGCGCCCAGTTGAACACAAAATCGAGCGACGTGATGAAGATATTCTTATCGAACCGGTCATCAATTAGACCCATTCGAGGGCTCCTTTCTTCCAGGCATAGATGTACCCATCGAGCAGCAGAACGATAAAGGCGATCATTGCCAAGAAGCCGTACCGGCCTAACAGGTCAAAGTTCACCGCCCACGGGTAGATAAAGATCGCTTCGATGTCGAAGATGACGAAGAGCATCGCGACAACGTAGAACCGGGGCGTATATCGGGGCTTGACGGGGGAGACGTCTGGAACGCCGCTCTCATACGGTGCGGCCTTGACCGGGTTGGGCCTCGCGGGCGCCACGATCCAATTCAGGATCAGCAACGCCATACCCATCGCGAAGGCCGAAATCGTCATCAGGCCGACAACAAGCCAG
>JBHOQQ010000110.1:0-19441 GCA_042408955.1 Thermomicrobiales bacterium | reverse complement strand
GTGCCAGTGGTGACGCTCGTGCCGCTTGCCTGCAGCTGTCTCATTGCAGTCAGCCTCCACGAGCCATTGCATGAGCTGGAGCGTTGCGCGCCGGCCCGGCCCGCGTGGTACCGCTTCGCATTCGTGCTCTCGCTTCATGCTGGCGCTGTGACTGCCTTCGCCGGCATCGCAGGATCCGCGGATGTGGCGCTGGCCTTGTCACGCAACCTCGTGGGCTTCGGCGGCCTGGCGTGCCTGGCTGCTACCACGCTTGGTACGCGGATTTCCTGGGCTCCACCCCTGCTCTATGGCTTCATAATCTACTTCAGCGATGCCGCGCGCTCACCCGATGTGTTCCCCAACACCCTCATTGCTTGGCCATTCGCCCAGCCGCCGAACCTCCTCGCGCTCACCGTGTGCGGTGTCCTCGCGCTTGGCATCATGCTAGCGGTCTGGAGAGGGCCACGCCTGCCGGCCTTAGGAGCGGTCGCTTGATATCGGCATCGCCCGGCTCGTGCGGACTTTGGGCAGAGAGGCTGATGGTGGGAGCAGATGAGGGCCGCGCCGCCGGGTAAGGCACGGCGGCACGGCTTCGGGATTTGCAGATCAGGCGACGAGATCGTGCGCCATCTCTTCGAAGACGGCGATGTAGCGATCAGCGTCTTCCAGCGTGTGCTGGACGGAGAGCGTCCACTCCTCCTCGCGGCCCGGCGTCATGAAGATGCCGCGGTTCATCATGTATAGCCAGGCGAGGTGCGTCAGCTCCGCGTCTTGATTGGCCATGAACGACTCGTAATCGACGATCTTCACTGGTGAGAAGGTCACGCAGCCTTTCGAGCTGATACCGACGGTGTAGCCAGGTAGGTTGTACTTCCGTAAGACTGCGTCACAACCGGCCAGCAGGCGGTCATTGAGCCGATTGAGGTGCTCGTAGGCCGCCGGAGTCAGCACCTCGGTCAGACTAGCTCGCGCCGCGGCCATCACCAGCGGGTTCCCGTTGAAGGTGCCGACCTGGTAGACCTTGCCGGAAGCGACGACCTCCATGACCTCTTCCGTGCCGCCAATGGCGCCGGAGGGCAAGCCGCCACCAAGGGCCTTGGCCAGGGTCACCATGTCGGGCTTGACGCCGAACTTCTCGGTGGCCCCGCCCGCCGCCACGCAGAGACCGGTCTTGACTTCATCGAAGATGAGGACGATGCCGTGGCGGCGCGTGATATCACGGACGGCTTCCAAATAGCCGGGCTCGGGCAGCACCACGCCCAAATTCATCATCGCCGCTTCCATGATGACGCAGGCTGGTTTGCGCCCCTCCTCGGTCAGCCGTTCGATTCGACGTTCCATCGCGGCTGCATCGTTGAACGGAACGGGAATGGTCAGCTCGGCCGCGGCTTTCGGAATGCCCGCGCCATAGGGCAGCGAGGCGAGATTATCCCGGTCGCCGATCTTCTCGTACGGGACGGAGATGGAGACCATCACGTAGTCGTGGTGGCCGTGATAGGAGCCGAAGATCTTCATGATCGTCTCGCGGCCAGTGTAGGCGCGCGCGATGCGGATGGCGTCCATCGTCGCCTCGGTTCCGGAGTTGACATAGCGCCACAAGGGAAGACCAAAGCGGCGCGCAAGCTCCTCGCTAACGACGATTGCGTCCTCAACCGGCGCGGCGAAATGGGTGCCTTTGGCCACCCGCTCCTGGACGGCCTTGACGATAGCCGGATGCGCATGGCCCTGGACCATGGAGCCAAAGCCATTGTGGTAGTCGATCATCTCGTTGCCATCGACATCCCAGACGCGGGACCCCTTGCCCTCCTTGAGATAGATCGGCCACGGATCGCGCACCTGATACGAGGATGGCACCCCCTTGACCATCGCCTTGTGCGCCCGCTCATACATTGCCGCCGACGTCGGCGTCCGCTCGTTGAGCCGGCGCTCCTCTCGCTCAGTCAATTCCCGAATCCGGGCGCGATCGATGCGAACTGGGGCACTGACAACCATGAACGTATCCCTTCACGAAGCCATTGATCCGATCTGTATCGAGCTTAGTCTACCTTAGTGGGCAGGAATTCAGCGGCGCGCATTCGCATCTCACCCGGACCGCTCCTCTCCCTGGCCAGGGGATGGCACCGCAGGAAGCATCTGCTCGGCAGCCGAAAGGATTTCATCGGTGGTGGCGAGGTCTGCCGCGTGCTTAGCAGGCTTTGCCCAGCGGATGATGCCATGCCGGTCGATCAGGAAGGTGCCGGGAAGCTGCCGGCGGTCGCCTATGGTGCGCCCGGGGGCGATGCCCGACGCCACCGTGCGCGCGGCGGCAAGCAGCAATGCTGGCTTAGCGAGATCGGTTGATCGGGCAATGCCCAGGCCAAACGCACGGTATGCCTGCCGCTCCGGGTCAGCCAGAACCGGAAAGGGCAGCTTGAAGTGCTGGCGGAACCACGCCGCCTGCTCGGGCGTGCCCTGGCCGATCGCTACAACCGCCAAGCCCGCCTCCTGCAGCCGGTCATGATCGCGGCGCAACTGCGTCGCATGCGCGCGGCAGAAGATTCAGCCGAACTCTCGCAAGAAGACAAGGACGGTGGCCCGCGGCGCTTTGTCCCAGAGTTCCGACAGGCGCACCGGCGCGCCATGCTCATCCTGCACGGCAGCATCCGGCGCAGGAACACCAGAGGCCAGACGGCTGGTCGCGGTTGGTGCTGACTCACTGACGTGTGCGTGCTCCATACGCTGCCTCCATCGGCTTCTTAAAAAGGCTACCATGAGTGCTGACCGATCTGAGACGGGAATTGGCCGGGACGAGCATGGGGAAGAGCATGACCGATGGCACATACCAACGACGCTGGTTTCGCGTTCAAGCGATTGGAACGGTGCGCCGCCTGAGCTCTGCCGGGTCGGCGCCCGGGGAGTATGTCGATCCCTGGCAAGAAGTAGTACTCGATATTGATCCGCGCTGGGAGCCAGGGCTGGAGGGTATCGAAGGGTTCAGCCACCTCGTCGTCATCTTCTACCTCGACCGCGCGAAGCGGCGCCGCCGTGCTGGCAATCCGCTCCCTCCGGAGTGCGAGCCCGATTTCCCGCCTGTCGGCTTCTTCGCGACGCGGACTCCCGAGCGCCCCAACCCAATCGGCATCTCCTGCCCCCGGTTGCTGCGCCGTGACGGCAATCGCTTGCTGGTCTCCGGGATCGATGCCTGGGATGGCACGCCAATTCTCGATCTCAAGGGCTACTACCCGCGGGATGAGCTACGTCCGGATGCCACGGTGCCAGCCTGGCTACAGGAACTCTGGCAACGCCATGATCGGACGCGAGAATCCTCCTCCACGAGCGCCAGCAAAACCGCGGAAGCGGGACTTTTGGAGCAGGAGAAGATGACCGCAGATTCCTCACATTCTGCCTAGACTTGGCGCGCCTCGCTCACTACTATGGGAGGCGAACATTTGGGCTCGCGATGGTCGTCGCGTTCCCAAGCGCTTCGGGAAGGTTGGTTGCGGGATCGTTGTGCGTTGAGTAGGGATATGCAAAGGAAAGGGGCGATCTCCATGCGCGTGGTATCGACACTTAGCCGTTTCGTGGGAGCGCTTGCGCTGCTCATGGCGCTCCTCGCGGCATGGCATGCTCCTGCTGCGGCGCAGGAGGAGACAGCGACACTGATCATCCACAAACTGGAATGCCCGACGGATGCGACCGGCGACATCTTCGAAGCCTGCCATGACAACCGGCTCGGAGGCGTCGAGTTCTCCATCGGCGAAGCGCTTTACACAACGAACGACCAGGGCGTCATTGAAGCGGAAGTTCCCGCAGGCGATGTCCTGGTTTTCGAAAACAACTTTGCAACGGTCGCGACTGCCGGACAGGCCTTCGTCTATTGTTCCGTTCAGACGACCGATCAGGAGCAGCCGGTTGTCGCGAGTAGCGACATTCTGTTCGAGGGCACCACGGACACCGGCGACGTGACTGTCCCGGGCATCCCAGCCGGCAGCACCGTCATCTGCGATTGGTACAACCGGACGTTGCCAACCGCGACCGTGACGATCCACAAGCTGGAGTGCCCAGCGGATGCGACGGGCGATATCTTCGAAGCCTGCCACGACAATCGCCTGGAAGGCGTCGATTTCACCATCGGCGACACTGATGTCACGACGGACGAGAACGGCGTCGCGAGTGCGACGGTTGTCGCTGGTGATGTGACAATCGTCGAGCCAGACTTCGACACGATCGCGACCGCCGGCAAGGCGGTCGTCTTCTGCTCGGTCCAGGAGGATGGTAGCGGCACGGTCCTGTTCGAAGGCGACACCACCACCGGTGAAGTAACAGTCGAGGGTGTGCCGAGCGGCCAGGAAGTGATCTGCGACTGGTACAACCGCACCGAGGTGGAAGCTACGCCAACCACCACGGCGGAGCCGACCGAAGCGCCAACGGAAGCGCCGACCGAAACCGCTGAGGCGACGGCCACATCTGGCCCACAACTCCCGGAGACGGGCGTTGGCGTGGTCGGTGGTCCATCGGGCGGCTCCCTGGTGCTCGCTGCCCTGCTGCTCGTCGTGACCGCAGGATTCGCGGCGCTCGGGTTGCGGCGGCGACCAGCAAGATAAACGACAGACCGATATCTCACGAGGGGCGAGGACTTGCTGAGCGAGTCCTCGCTCGTTTTTTTGTTTTTCTCAGCACTGGAGTGTAGACCGCGGAGCAAGCGCTCTTAGGAAATCTGTGCCTCTCACATGTAGCCACGTTGATGATCTGGCGAGCTTGTAATCACCGCGGCAAGCGAATGCGTCGAGATCCCAAGCAATCCATTGAGTCCTAGCTCGGGGATCAGAATGCAAGACCTCGCACTCCGGTCAATGAAATGTCCGCATAATCTGGTTTGCCAGCTCACTTTGGTGTCGAGTATTAGAGGACCGGCCAACGGCAGCGAACGACGTTGGACTTTCCCATTCTGATTCCTCCGAAAATGAGAAAAGGCAAATTACGTTTGTTAATCCGTTATTCATGAACATGTTGCTATAGCGTCATTTCTGTTATGATAATAGTGGACATGGTCGTCCAGACTAGTTGGGGAGATTACCGCTCCGTTGCAGGTCCTCTTGGGATAGGGGGTGGCACATGGCAAGCGACAACAGCCTGAGTAAGGGATGGTTTCTTGCTTTAGTGAGCATTTTTGTGAGCCTAGCGATCATACTGTGGCCATCGAGTGGAACCATTGCTGGACCTCGCACTTTCCAGCCCATTGCTGAATCTCGCACTTTTCAGCTCGATGGCTCTCCTGAGGCATCGCCATCGCCGCCAACGGAGACGCCTGCTCCAACCGAGACACCAACGGAGACACCTGCTCCAACCGAGACACCAACGGAGACGCCAACAGAAGCTCCCGCGACGGTTGCGCCAGCCACTGCAACCCCAACTCAGGGGCCGGTTACGCTGCCTGGGACGGGTGCTGGACAAAGGAGCACTGCAAATGGCGGGCTATGGGCGTTAGTGACTGCGCTCCTAGCAGTTGCTGCCGGGATCGCGGCGCTCGGGTTGCGGCGGCGGCCAGCAGCCTAACCAACAATCCTCAACGCGCGAAACGCACGGCGGGGCTGGCCAGATGCGCCAGCCCCTTTTCTCATGATACGTTGTGCGATCGAACGCTGTCGTGAGCAGTCACGCGGTGCTCGTTGGTGCCCCCAATACGTGCTTCGGTGCCAGCCAAGCGGGCCTCTCGCTGTCAGTGCCGTCCCGAGCGAAACGAGGATGTTGCGTTTCGTCGCGATGATGCTCATGGGATTTCCGGGCCCCAAGGCGCCCGGTGCTTGCGCGGTCAGGAGAACTCACATCAGGCGCTTGGCACACGATGCTCACGTGGATCTCACATCTCACCAATGCACCTCGACGCGGGTACCGATCCTCACAAACGCATAGACCGTCCGCGCATCCTCTGGAGCAAGCGAAACGCACCCGGATGTCGGCCCATCAGCTCCTGGCAGCACCCTGCCCGTGGCATCCATCGTCCAGGAATGAAAGCCATTGAACCGCGTGGGATCAAAGCCGGCCCAATAGGTGAAATAGGCCTGGGCATACGGTGTCCATTGCAACTCGGCAACCTTCTCGTAGATCCGGTAACTGCCAACCGCCGTCGCGTAGAATCCTTCGCCTTGATCCCGGCTCACGGAGACGCGGAACGTCTCCATGGCTGTTTCGCCGATCATCAGGCGAACGATGCGGTCTCCCCGGTCCACATCAACCCAGCGCTCCCCTTTGGGATCGGTCGCTGGTCCCTTTGCTGGCGCGAGCTTCCTAGCATCCACAAAGCCTGCGTCATCTCCGAGACGGACGAGCACATCGACACCCGAGAGCGGGCCGACCACCGTCAGAACCATGCCCCGGCGCACGCGGCCAATCGCGTCGCTCTGCTTGCCAGGCTGTGCCCGCAAGCGCAAGTTCGTGACTGCCCGGGCGAACGTGTCGAAGCGAAGACGGCGCGCTGGCAGCCACCCGGCCGGGCCATCCGGATCATTCGCCGGTCGCACGGAATACCACCCGCCGGCGTCTGGGCCAGCAAGCAGCGTGACTCGCGTACCTGGCGCCAACCGGGCAACGACTCGCTCTTCTGAGCGGCGAGGATCGGCACGGAGCCCGGCGGCTGTCTTGCCGATCACGGTCGCGCGCGGAGTCAGCCGGATGGATCGCGCTGCGCTTGCCTCCACAGATGAACGTCCATGAATGGCGCTTGCCAGCACAAGGAGCATGCACATGGCGCGCGCCACCCACATCCACCTTGTCCTGCCACAGATCACGCGCTTCCCTCCACCTGCCGGATGCGGGGCTTGCACCTCTACGTTGCGGGGTAGAGATAGACTATCACTGATGCCAGGGACAACAGAATATCGAAGGTGATGCACCTCACGTTGCCTGGTGGCGCGATAGCCATGAGCCGCGTCTATTCTCACTGATGTGTGAACGCCCTTTGCGGTGACGATCGCGCACCCCGCAACACCCGACCCGAGGCGCGTCTCCCCCCACGTCTCGGCCCCCGGTTCACGGAACCACCCTGCGCGTGCTCGCCCTTTCCGGCACTCGGCGGGTGACGGTCACCGGTGGGAGACAGGTGCGCACAGAAACCCCAGCACTCTGTCATTCCGAGCGAAGCGCTATCAGCCGTCAGCCATCAGCCGTCAGGCATTGGTGCGCCGCTGCATCCGCGCATCCGGATGGCTGAGGCCTGAGCGCTCACGAAGACATCCCGAGCACAGCGAGGGATGGTGGGTGATGGGCGCCGCGCGGTCACGATCCGGCGACGGTGTGCCGGGCATGAGCGCAAAATCCCCAGGCCGTACCAGCACCGGATTGTTCCCGATGCTCTGCACGATGCAATAGGGACGAACGCGTCGAAACTGTGCGCTCGCCGGATCAGATGGACAACGCCTGCCGGATTGGTTCGCCTGCTGCCGCGCAACCGTGCTATCCTGAGGTCCCGTCGTGCCGTGGTGACACGACCTCGCTGCCACGGACGTTGATCACAAGGAAGCCCGCGGCGCGGACCGCTCCGGCTGGCGACCTTGGGGATGGGCGCGTGTCGACACTAAGCCTCCGCCAAACCATCGCCCTCGTCGTTCTCTTCATCGTGACGAGCATCACGTTCATTGCGCTTGACAACCGCTCGGCGCTCGACCCACTGAAAACCGGCCTGCACGAACTCGTTTCACCCGTGACCGGTTTCTTCAACGGTATTGGCAGCCGGGACAAGAGTGATCTGGCGGTGGAGCTTGAACGGGTATCGCAAGAACGGGATGCGCTCCTGGCAGAGAACACCCAACTGAAGCTGCGCTTGCAGCAGGTCGAAAAATACGAGCAAATTCTGGACGTCAAAGAAGCGCATCCCGAATGGACGTTGGTCACGGCGAAGGTTTTGAATCCTGATCCCACCGGGCTGCAAAAATCAATCACGATCGACAAAGGCGCAGCCGATGGCATCCGCCGGGGCATGGCGGTCGTCGATCCGTATTACTTTGTTGGACTCGTTGTCGCCGTTGAGGAGCACTCGGCCAAAGTGATGCTTGCCATCGACGCGTCGTCCGCGGTGGGCGCACAATTGCTCGAAAGCCAGGCCGACGGCATCGTCTATGGCCGGTGGCAGACTGGCGGGCGCATGGATTTGAGCTATGTCGACCTCTCGGTGACGCCGAAGCCTGGCGAGCTGGTCGTGACATCGACCAATTTGGAAACGCGCACCTCGCAGGTACCAGGCGGCATCATCATCGGCAAGGTGGAAGGCGAGCCGCAGAAGAACCCACAGGGAGACGCGCAAACGATCCGCGTTCTCCCGGCCGCCGATTTCGACAACCTGAAGATCGTCGCCGTGATTGTGGATGATGGGGAAGCTGGAGGCTAATGGCCGGGGCGGCGAACCGTCCCGCAGTGAGACACGAGTCCGGCCGGATCTCCGCCTGGCTGCGGCGATCGCGGCTGCCAAGCTGGCGTCGGCTGGCATTCGGCGAACAGGACGCGGGGGTGGGACATCGGCGCCAGGGATCATCGCTGATCGCATTGACCCGACGCTCCTCGCCAAGCTCGCTCGCCGCCTTGAGCGTGGCACGATTCTCGTCGCCGGGACAAACGGCAAGACGACAACCTCGCGTATGATCGCGGACATGCTGGAGGCGGACGGTGCGCGAGTGGTGCACAACCGGTCCGGCTCCAATCTTGTGCGCGGTGTGGTCGCGGCGTTCGCTGGCCAGGCGACCGTGACAGGCCAACCCGGCGGCGATGTCGCCGTGATCGAAACCGATGAGGCGGCGTTCCCGGCGATCGTCGCTCGCGTTACCCCGCGGATTATCGTCCTGACGAACCTGTTTCGCGATCAGTTGGATCGGTACGGGGAACTCAACACGATTGCTCTGCGCTGGCGCACAGCGCTCGAAGCGCTGCCATCAACCACGACGGTCGTGGTTGATGTGGATGACCCAACGCTGGCCGCGATTACCGAGGGGCTGGCCGCCCAGCGGGTCACCTTCGGGTTGCGCGATGTGCCCTATTGCCTGGCCGAGTTGCCACACGCGGCGGATGCGGCGACCTGCCGGCGCTGCGGCGCTGATCTCGTCTACGACGCGCTGTATGTCTCTCATCTCGGAGCGTGGCGCTGCCCGGTCTGCGGCAACGCGCGGCCGCGGCTCGACATCTCCGGGCGGGAGGTGGCTCTGCACGGCGTTGAGTCACTGACGGTTCGCGTTTTTCAGCAGGAGCAGCCGCTCCTCTCGATCACCGTGGGCGTTCCGGGGCTGTACAACGTCTACAATGTCGTCGCGGCGGTGGCCACCGCGGTGACGGCTGGCGTGCCACCGGCGACCATCGAGCACGCCCTGCGGTACTTCCGGGCAGCCTTCGGCCGGATCGAGCGCGTCACCCTGCGCGGCCGCACACTCGTCCTGGCGCTCGTCAAGAACCCTGTCGGGTTCAACGAGGTACTGCGAATGCTGACCGAGACGGCCGGATCGCTCACCGTGCCGGTCCTCATCGCGATCAACGATTTGACCGCAGATGGGCGCGATGTCTCCTGGCTCTGGGACGTTGATTTCGAGCTCCTTGCCGCGGGCAACGCGCCGCTGAACACCACCGGCCTACGCGCGACAGATATGGCAAACCGGTTGAAATACGCGGGCGTCTCGCTCGATCGCATTGTCCAGCTTGGTGAAGACATGCACGCGGCGTTGGATGCGTTTGTGGAAAGCTTGCCGGAAGGCGGCACTGGGTATATCCTTCCCACGTATACCGCACTGCTCACAATTCGCCGGATTCTCACCGAACTTGGCGCGGTAGAATCGTTTTGGCAGCAGTAATCACGCTGGAAGCGTTCGCCCATGCACTTGACGATCGGATGGCTGTATCCCTCCAAGATGAATATCTACGGTGACCGTGGCAACGTCATCGCGCTGATGCGTCGCGCGCAATGGCGCGGCATTGACTGCCAGGTCGTCGAAATCGGGATTGGCGAGCCGGTGCCGGCCGACGTCGATGTGTTTTTCTTTGGCGGCGGGCAGGACCAAGAGCAGATCGCCGTCTCGCGAGACTTGCAGGGAGCGAAAGGAGAAGCGCTTAAGGCCGCCGTGATGGACGGAGCGGCCTTGCTCGCCGTCTGCGGTGGGTATCAGTTGCTTGGTCATGAGTATCGCCCCCATCAGGGAGAGCCGTTGCCAGGAATCGGCCTCTTTGATCTGACGACGGTCGCAGGACCTGAGCGCTTCATCGGCAACGTCGTTGTCGATAGCGAGTGGGGCGAGCTCGTTGGATTTGAGAACCACAGCGGACTCACCTTCCTTGGTCCGGGTGTGCGTCCCCTTGGCCGGGTACGCATCGGGCATGGCAATAACGGGAAGGATGGCACTGAGGGCGCTGTCTACCGCCACGCTATCGGGTGTTACCTACACGGAGCACTCTTGCCCAAGAATCCTCGTCTTGCCGATTGGCTGATTGCCGCTGGGTTACGCCGCCTCCATGGCAACGTGGATCTGCCCGCGTTGAATGACGACTTGGAACGCGCGGCCCACGCCACCGCGGTAGAGCGTGCCCGGAAGACCGGCTAACGATGACAACCCGACGCCACCTGCCTGGAGGAGCGCCCGCGGGTCTGACCGCGCGGGTGGCGGGCTTACTGCTGGCCGCGCTCGCCATCTGGCTTCCTCGCGGTCTGGCGCTCGACCATTTTGTCACACCGGATGAATCGTACTGGCTCGCCCGGTCGGCGAATTTCTCCCAAGCGCTTGCCCATGGGGATTTCGCCCACACGTACCAATACTTCCATCCTGGCGTGACGACGATGTGGCTCGGGTCACTCGGCTTGCTGTGGACTGATCCCCACTACGCCCGCGACACCACCTCGCAAGTCCCTCAGCCGAGCAACCGGATCGTGCCGATCCTCCGCGCACGTGGGGTTGAACCCATTGACGCATTGGCCGCGGGACGCGCCGCGGTCGTGTTGGCCACGGTCGTGATCCTAGGCGGGGCATATTGGTACGCGGCCAGGCTCTTCGGTCTGGCCAGCGCATTGGCTGGAACGCTGCTGCTAGCCTTCGACCCGTTCCATGTCGGGCTTTCCCGCCTCTTGCATGTCGATGGCCTGGCCAGCAGCCTGTCACTGCTCAGCCTGCTGGCGATGCTGAGCGCGATTGATGGCCGCCACTGGTGGCGCGACCTGCTCGTTTCCGGCGCCGTGGCCGGACTCGCCTGGCTGACGCGCTCCACTACCCTCTTTCTGGTTCCGCTGGTGGCAGCCGTGCTGGCGATCACTGCCTGGCGCGCGGCATGCCCTTGGCAAGAACGCCTGCGCACCGTTGTTTCCGCCATGCTAGTGTGGGGCGGGACCGGGCTGGCGGTTGTCGTAGCCCTGTGGCCCGCGATGTGGGTGCACCCAATTGGCACCGTCCGAAGCGTCCTACTTGGCGCGCTGCGTGCCGCCGAGGAGGGGCACCGGCGCGACGTGTTTTTCAATGGCGCGGTGCATACCGGGGATCCTGGCTGGAGCTTCTATCCGATCACGCTCCTCTGGCGCACGACGCCCTCGGTGCTGCTCGGGCTTCTCGCCGCTATGGCAATCCTCGTTTGGCCGCGCTGGCGCCCACCTGCTCCGGAGCGGCGGGCAGCGCTGGCACTTCTGGCGTTTGCCGTGTTATTTGTCGTGCTCATGTCCTTTGGAGCAAAGAAGTTTGATCGCTACGGCTTGCCAGTGTATGGTCCGCTTGACCTCGTGGCTGGTTGGGGATTGGTTGAAACAGCGCGCCGCGCGCGGCGGCATGGGGGCAAGGTATCGTGGAGCGCAGTGGCAACCGGGCTGGCGCTGGTCGGCGGGAACGCGGCCATTACCGCCTCAACGTATCCCTACTATCTCTCCGCGTACAATCCACTGCTGGGTGGGAATGAAGCAGCACGACACGTCATGATGATCGGCTGGGGCGAGGGTCTCGACCAAGTTGGGCGATTCCTCGGCAGCCAAGGCAACGCGGCCGACCTGCGCGTGCGCACCAGTGCCTGGCCGCAACCGCTCTCTTATTTCTTCACTGGGCACATCTGGGAGGACAATTTCACTCCGGATACGGCGGGGGTGATGCGCTGGGCGACAACCGATTTCTACGTGCTCGACATCACCTCGCTTCAGCGAGGCTGGATTCCATCAGCATTGCTCGCCTATTTCAACGCGCAACGTCCGGCATTCGTCGCTCGCATCGGCGGGACAGACTATGCCCGTGTCTACGACGTGCGCACCCTGCCGCTGCCGGACTATTTCTTGACACCCGCGACCGGCATGACCGACTGGAACCACGCGCTTCGCATCGCGGCCGTTGATATCGGCAGTGGGCGGGTGCTGCGAGGCGATCGCATTCCGGTCGCGGTCTATGTGACGGCGCTTGCACCGCCGGTAAATAATCTGGCGCTTCGCGTGCGGATCGTTTCGCCAAGCGGCCAGGAGATCACCAGCCAGACGGTTGCCGTCCGCCAGCGGCGTCGCACCGTCTGGCGCGTCGGTGTGCCGCTGACGATTCCTACGTCGGCTCCCGCCGGCCCGTATCGCGTGCTGGTCAGCGTGATTGACACGACAACCGGAACCGCGTTCCCGGCAGTATCGCCGCTCACCGGTGACCGGCTGGAGACTGAGCACGTGGCTGGCATGCTGCTGGTCGCCGGACCGCGCGACCAGATGATCCTCGGATTGGGTCCTTGAACGCTCCCACACGCCCCTCACATGCTCGCGTTTGCTGGAGTCGCCAGAGTGACGGACGCGGGCTGGCGCCAAGGCGGTGACCCGCGAACGTCGTGGTACACTGGCGGCGCGATTGGTCCCGCCTGGGGAGGGCGGGATGGCGCAGGTGGCGGGAGGATGCGGCGCTGATGCCGGCGTGTTCCTGCCTGGGTTGCTGACAGGGTCATGGCCCGGTTCCTCTTCGCACTCATCCTCATCATGGCAGCGATCGCCCAAGCGACCGTGCTGCCAGCGGCGAACCTGCTTGCGGTCCAGCCCGATGCCACGCTGGTGCTGTTGCTGGCTTGGAGTGCGATGCGTGGCGTTCCGGAGGGGCTGATCTGGGCGTTCGGCTTAGGGCTCGTGCTCGATGTCTTGTCCCTCGACCCCTTGGGTGCCAATGCGCTGGCGCTGCTCGGCGTGGTGTTGCTGGGTGGTGTGGCCCGGCGACGGTTCTTTCAGAACACGCTCGTGGTCCCGATCCTCGTGGCAGTCGTCGCAACCATGCTGCACGCTATCGTCCTGTTGCTGATTCGCTCAAGCGAGGACAACGCACTGCCGATTAGCTCGGCCATCCATTTTGTGTTCTTACAAGCCCTGCTCAATTCGATTTTCGTCCCGCCGCTCTATCTGATTGCAGGCATGATGGATCGCCGGACGGTGACGAGACATGCTTAGGCGGAAGAAACGCATACCGTATGACCCTCCGGGAGCGCGCAAGAAGCGGAAGCGCCGGGAATGGCGCCGCGCCGACCAAATCTTCTTGACGCGCCGCATGCTGCTGATGAAAGGCGCGATCGTCGCCGGCTTTACGGCACTGACCGCGCGCCTCGGGTACTTGCAGATCATCAAGGGAGCACACTATACCGCCAAGACACGCGACTACACGCGGCAGTGGGTCTCGATTAAGCCACCCCGTGGCCTGATCTTCGACCGTGCCGGCCGCCCACTGGCCGAAAACCGGCGGGTCTGGGAGGTGCGGGTAGTTCCTGCCCACCTGCCTGAGCGCAACACTCCCGAATACAAGCGGGTGCGGAGCGCGCTGATCACTGCCCTTCGGCTGCCGGAGGTGCTGGTCGTCGATCCCGACTCCATTCCGCGTGGCTCGGAAGATACCGTCTACCGGCGGTTAGCGCGCCTGTTTGGCGTGACGGAAGAGCCGAAGATCCAGCAATTCGTGGATAGCATCAAGCAAGAGGCGCGATGGAATTACCTGGTCCCGATCGACACCTTTGATGCCGACCAAGCCCCGATGTTCCGCGCCGTTGCCCAGGAGCTCCCTGGCGTTGAGGTCATCAACCGCTTCGATTTTCTTGTCCGCAATACGGCAGTGCGCGACCGGCCGATCGTTGTCAAGCGCGATGTCTCTCGCGAAACGGCCATGATGCTGGCCGCAAATCTCCTCGACCTGCCAGGCGTGCAGCTTGATGACTCGGCGCTGGTGCGTTCGTATCCAGCCGGCGAATCGGTCTCGCACATCCTCGGGTATGTCGGTGGGGTGAATGAGGACGAGCTCAAGAACCCGGAAAACCAGACCGCAGCGGGTCATCCTATCTATGAGCTCGATGACATCATCGGCAAGAATGGCCTTGAGCTGACGATGGAGAAGTTGCTCCGTGGCAATAAGGGTGGCCGGTATATCGAGATGGATGGCCTCGGCTTCGAGCGTAATGTCCTCTTCGAGACCCCGGCCGTGCCAGGCCGTAATCTCCGTCTTTCGATCGATGTCGAGCTCCAGGCGCTTGCGACCAAGGCGCTTGAGGATGGCATTCGCTTCTCGAACGAGGACCGGGTGGCCAAGGATGCGTACTACGGCCGGCCGCCCCGCGAATATCATGCCAGTGGCGGGGCCGTGGTTGTGCTCGATCCTCGCACTGGCGAGGTGCTTGCACTGGCAAGTTATCCCACCTACGACAATCAGCTCTTCGTGGACGGCATCTCCAGCCGGAAGTTCAAGGAATATCGCGACGACCCTCGGCAGCCGCTGGTCAACAAGGCGGTGGCAGGACACTATCCGCCCGGTTCAACGTTGAAGATCTTTGTCGCGCTGGCTGGGCTCCGCGAGAAAGTCATCGAAGCCAGCACGACGTTCACCTGCACTGGGGGCATCTGGGTTCCGTTCACCTTCAACAAAGCCCAGGGAGAGCGCTATCTCTGCTGGCAGCACGATCCGGTCGGTCATGGCACCTTGAATTTGCTGGAGGCTCTTGAACGATCGTGCGATGTCTACTTCTATAACGTTGGCACGCCGCGTCAGAAGCCAGAAGGCGATGTCGACTATCTCCACTACCGCGATCTGTATTGGACAACCGGCCAGATCGGCGATGTCCATTATTTCCGCGGGCTCGGCATCAAAAACCTGCACAAGCATTTGCGGAGGCGATTCTGGTTTGGGGAGCAAACGGGCATCGAGCTGCCCGTCGAGGCGCCCGGCCTTGTGCCGGACCCAGAGTGGAAGGCTGCCAACTATCAGGGGGAGGGCTGGTCGGCAGGCGATACGATCAACGCTTCGATCGGCCAGGGCTATTTCCTGGCCAGCCCGCTTCAGCTTGCGGTCAACACCGCGGCTATTGCCAACGGCGGCACGATCTGGCAGCCGCGCCTCGTGCGCGAAATCGTCGACAGCCATGGGCAAACACTCCAGAAATTCGAGCGGAAGATGCTCCGGCGCATCAAGATTGACAAGGAACACTTGCGCATTGTCCGCGAAGGCATGTGGCGTGTGGTCAACTCACCAGATGGCACAGCTCATCATCACGTAGACATCAGCACGGGAGAGGTCGTCAGCAAATGGCCACTGACGAACCCTCCGGGGGAAGAGCCGATCATCATCGCTGGCAAGACGGGAACCGCGGAGTTCGGCCCGAAGAACGAAAAGGGCATCGCCGAAGAATCCCACGCTTGGTTCACGTGCTACGCGCCCTTTGAGTCACCGGAGGTTGTAGTCAGCGTCTTTGTCGAAAATGGTGGCGAAGGATCGAGCTACGCGGTGCCCATCGCCGACCGCGTGCTGCGCGCCTACTTCGAGATCACCGGCAAACGCCCGCGAGGCTTAGTGCTCCCAGAGGACGGTCTGCGAGTGGGTCAGCCGGCTGCGAGCCCTGCCGCAAGCCCATCCCCAGAGCAAGCTGAGCCAACGCGCACGCCCGAGGCCACCTCTCCGCCTATCATTGGTGATGGCACGCAAGGGGGAGGCTAGCGGAGGAGGGATCTCACGCTGGCAACCAGCGTGAGAGACCAATGGGCGCGGTGGGTAGCAGACCATGACAACACATCTCGATTCCCGGACGTATGAACTCCACCATCTTGGCGTCGTCGTCTCCGACCTCAGCGCGGCTGAGGAGCGGTACGCGGCGCTTGGTTTCACGGGCGGCGAGCGGTTCGAGATTCCAGAGCAAGGCGTCCGCATCGTTGCCTATCGCCTTGGCACGGGCTATCTGGAGCTCATTCAGCCCACCGATCCCGAGGGGGCGATCGCGCGATTCATGCAGAAGCGCGGCGAAGGCATGCATCACGTGGCGTTTCGCGTACCCGATCTCCAGGCTGCGCTCGATGAGCTTGCCGCCGCCGGGGTGCGCCTGATTGATACTTGTCCACGAAACGGAGCGCATGGCTGGCGCGTTGCCTTCATCCATCCCGAAGCCGGGAACGGCGTGCTGATCGAGCTGCTCGAAGATCATTCCCGCTAGAATGGGGGAAGATCACCTCGCTGGCGCGATGAACGTGCGGATCGTCAGCCTGCCAGCAACGTCAGAGAACATGACATCGAGGACTGCCCATGACCGCCTCTTCTGCAAGGACCGCCAAAGCACGCGTGGTCACGGATTCTGGTATTGAGATCCTGCCGGTTTACCGGGCTCCTGAGACGCCGATCGACCTGCCGGATCCTGGTGAGTATCCCTTCACCCGTGGCATCTATCCCACCATGTACCGGGGACGCCGGTGGACGATGCGCCAGTACGCGGGATTCACGTCTGCGGAGGAAAGCAACCGGCGCTACCGGCTCCTTCTTGAGCGTGGCCAGACGGGCCTCAGCGTTGCTTTTGATCTCCCGACACAGCTTGGGCTCGATTCGGACGACGAGCGCGCGTTTGGCGAGGTGGGCCGCGTCGGCGTGCCCATTTCGACCTTGGACGACATGCGCCGCCTCTTCGAGGGTATCGACCAGGAGGCGGTCACCACCTCGATGACCATCAACGCGCCAGCGGCCCTGCTGCTGTTGATGTATCAGATCGTTGCCGAGGAGCGTGGCGCGAACCCGGCCAAGCTCGGCGGAACGATTCAGAACGATATCCTCAAGGAATACGCTGCGAGAGGAACGTATATCTTTCCTCCGCGCCCCTCGATGCGGCTCGTCGTCGATACCTTCGCCTATTGCCGCGACCACCTGCCCGCGTGGAACACAATCTCCGTCTCCGGCTATCACATCCGAGAAGCAGGGGCGTCCGCGGCTCAAGAGATCGCCTTTACGCTTGCGAATGCTATTGCCTATGTTGAGGCGGCGCAAGCCGCGGGCCTGTCTGTGGACGACGTTGCGCCGCGCATGAGCTTCTTTTTTGCCGCTCACTCGAATCTCTTTGAGGAAGTTGCCAAATTCCGGGCCGCGCGGCGCCTGTGGGCAACCATCGCGCGGGAGCGCTTCGGCGCCCGCGATCCCAAATCCTGGATGCTGCGGTTCCATACGCAAACCGGAGGCGTGACACTCACGGCTCAGCAACCGCTCAACAACGTCGTACGAGTGGCATACCAGGCACTGGCCGCCGTGCTGGGTGGCACGCAAAGCCTGCACACGAATGGATACGATGAGGCTCTGGCCTTGCCAACCGAGCAAGCAGCGACGCTCGCCCTGCGCACGCAGCAGATCTTGGCCGAGGAGACAGGAGTCGCGGATACTGCCGATCCGCTCGGCGGCTCCTACTTCGTCGAGCGCCTCACCGACGAGTTGGAGGCGAAAGCCCGGGAGTGGCTCGCGCGGGTCGAGGAGCAAGGGGGGGCGGTCGCCGCAATCGAGCGTGGATTCGTGCAAGGCGCGATCGCCGATAACGCGTACCAGCGGGAGCTCGCGCGCGAGCTCGGGGAAGAGATCGTCGTGGGCGTGAATAAGTACGTCGATGACGAGGAGCCGGTGAGCGTACCGATTCAACGCATCGATCAAGAAGCCGTGGCTCGACAAATCGCTCGCGTGGCGGAATACAAAGCCCGCCAAGACCGCGCGGCAGTCGCGGCAGCGCTGGACCGGGTAGAAGCGGCCGCGCGCGGGACGGAGAACTTGCTGCCGGTGATGAAATCAGCGCTCCTTGCAGGAGCAACGCTCGGGCAGATTGCCGGCGTGCTGCGCAAGGTCTTTGGCGAGTACCGGCACTGAAGCCAGCGCGGGCCACCAGCAACCTGTCCGCTCTGGATTGACAACGACGATCTCATTTACCACGCTATCCCCAGCACCCTGGTCGGTTGGCTCATCTCGTCATCCATACGATCCAGGAGGCGGCGGGGATGGGCACGAGCACGGCAAGACGTTGCCACGCGCATCAGCAGCCGCGATGGCCGGTCATGGCCATGCTCCTATCCCGGCCGCAGATCAACCAGCAACGCGTCATCGTCATCCCTGCCTTTCTCACCTGATCCGGGGATGCATCTTCCCGGACACGTAGTCAGTACCTTCCAGGGAAAACGCCGGCCGCGTCCGGCGCCCGCGGACACACGAGCCAGCCAATCACCGACCTCCGTGCTCCTCATCTGCCGGCGAGGCTTGCCGGCGTTTGGCATGGTGTGGTCCATTGCGGAGCCGTTCCGCATGGCCAGGAGGTTTCGCGTCATGGCTCCGGCAGGTTACGCACGCCCGGCGTCATTGGTAGACACAGCGTGGGTTGCGATGCACCTCGAAGACCCCAATGTTCGGCTCGTTGAGGTTGATGTCGATACGAGCGCCTATGACACGGGGCATATTCCCGGAGCAATCGGCTGGCATTGGCAGCGGGACTTACAACAGCAGCCAGTGCGCGATATTCCAACCAAGGAAGCGTGGGAAGCGCTGGTGTCGAAGTCCGGCATCAGCAATGAGGCACGCGTCATCCTCTATGGCGACAACCATAACTGGTTCGCCGCCTTTGCGCAGTGGCTGTTCGAGCTTTACGGTCACCGCGATGTCGCGTTGATGAACGGCGGGCGCAAGAAGTGGATTGATGAGGGCCGGCCACTCTCTACAGAGATCCCGCGGATAGCACCGGCCACGTACCGGGCGAGCGAGCCAAACACCCAGCTGCGCGCGCTCCGCGATGACGTGGCAACGGCAATCGGCCGTGAGCGGCATGCCTTGGTTGATGTGCGGTCGCCCAGGGAATACTCGGGAGAGTTGCTAGCTCCCGAGAATTTGCCCCAAGAAGGGGCGCAGCGTGGGGGCCATATCCCAGGTGCACAGAACATCCCGTGGGCTTCAGCCGTCGCCGAGGATGGCACCTTTAAGAGCGCGGCCGAACTGAGCATGCTCTACGGCGAGAAGGGCATCACGCCGGATCAGGCAACCATTGCGTATTGCCGAATTGGCGAGCGCTCCGCCCATACCTGGTTCGTGCTGACCCATCTGCTCGGCTACCCGAATGTGCGCAACTACGATGGAAGCTGGACCGAGTGGGGCTCACTGATCGGCGCTCCCATCGAGCGCTAGGCAAGCCGGTCACGAGACGACATCGCAGAGCCAGACCGAGACCGCGGCGATGGGGAGACGGGGGATCAGGACCTGTCTCGCCCAGCCAGGCGAGACGG
>JBHOQQ010000108.1:0-11300 GCA_042408955.1 Thermomicrobiales bacterium | reverse complement strand
GGATAACCCGGACATCGTTTATGCCGGGGAGTACATGGGGATCCTAACGCGCTACGACCGCTCCACTGGCCACGCGCGCTCGATCGCGGTCTGGCCGGAGGAGTATTCCGGCCACGGGGCGAAGGATTACAAGCATCGCTTTCAGTGGACCTATCCAATCATTATTTCCCCTCACGATCCAAACATCCTCTATGTCGGCGGAAATCACGTCTTCAAGAGCACGGACGAGGGGGAGCACTGGACCGCGATCTCACCCGACCTTTCGTGGAACGACCCGGCTACGCTGGAACCATCAGGCGGGCCGATCACGAAGGACAACACGGGCGCAGAGGTTTACGGCACGGTCTTTACCCTGGCCGAGTCGCCAGTGCAGCCGGGCGTGCTCTGGGCCGGCACCGATGATGGCCGATTGCACCTGACGCGGGATGGTGGGGGAACGTGGACCGAAGTGACGCCGCCCGATCTCCCCGAGCGCGCGCTGATGAGCATCGTCGAGGCATCGCCACACGATCCGGCGGTCGCCTACCTGGCAGCCACGCGCTACAAGCACGACGACTTCCGCCCGTACCTCTTCAAGACGGCCGACTACGGCCAGACGTGGACCAAGATCACCGGGGGCATTCCCGAGAATGACTTCACCCGCGTCATTCGCGAGGATCCGCGTCGGCGCGGTCTCCTCTACGCAGGGACGGAGACAGGAATCTACGTGTCGTTCGATGATGGCGTCAACTGGCATCGCCTGGGAGGCGACCTGCCAGCTGTGCCGGTCCACGATCTGGTGATCAAGGACAGTGACCTGGTCGTCGCCACGCATGGCCGCTCGTTTTGGATCCTGGATGACATCACCCTGCTGCGGCAGCTTGCTGAGCAGCGCGAGCACGATAGCACGCTTCGTCTCTTCGCTCCGCGGGAGACGGTGCGCTGGGGACGCATGCCCAGCTTCGGCCTTGAGCCCGCCAAAGGGTTGAACTACGCCTTCGCCGCGACCCAGATCCCTGCCTACGACTACGAGAAGACGCCTGATGGCGAGGTGAAGATCCGCTGGCTTGATGCCGGCACGAATCCGCCCGATGGCGTCATGATCCATTATGCGCTCGCTACCGAAGTTGACGAGATCAAGCTAGAGATTCTCGATGCATCCGGAGCGGCGATCAGGACGGTCACGAGCTCGAAGGAGAAGCCCGAGGTCGAGGAGGAGCCCCCGCAGTTCCCGCCCGAAGTCGAGGAGCGAGAGTTAATTGAGGAGAAGCCGTATCTTGGCCGGAAGGCCGGATTGAATCGCTTCGTCTGGAATCTCCGGCCAGACGACGCCGCCAAGATCGAGGGTAAAGGGGGCGACAAGCCAAGCCGCACTGGTCCACGTGTCCCACCCGGTGAGTATCAGGTTCGCGTTACCGTGGGGAGCGAGACTCGGACGGCGAGCTTCCGGGTAGCGAAGGATCCTCGCGTAACAGCAACGCAGGATCAGCTCCAGGAGCAATACGCGCTCTGCATGCGTCTGCATCGCAAGCATGACGAGCTCAACAAGGCCGTCAACCGGATTCGAGCACTCCGGCAACAGGCTGAGGATTGGGCACGCCGTGCCAAAGGGACCGAAGGCGGCGAGGAAATCATCGAAGCTGCTCGGAAGCTCAAGGAGAAGCTCGATACGATCGAGGGAGAGCTCTTACAGGTCAAGATCGAATCGCCGCAAGACAGCCTGAATTACCCGGTCAAGCTCAACCACAAGCTGGCCGCCCTGCTTGCAACTGTCGATCTGGCGGAAGCGGCGCCGACCGAGTCGCAGCGTGCGCTGGCAGAGGATCTGATCGCCAGAACCGATGCACACCTGGCTGCGCTCACCAAGGTGATGGCCGAAGACATTGCGGCGTTCAACGCGCTAGTGGCCAAGGCCGGGCTGGCCGCGCTTGGGGTGCCCGCGGCCGGAGGTAGTGATGTCGCAAGATAACCCGCCGCGCCGTGGGTGAGCGACCAGCGATCCTACCCTAGGTCGCCATCCGGTACGACGACCCGGCGGATGCGTTTCGCCCGGATGATCCGCGCATTCTGGCAGTGGCGCAGCGGATGATCCACCTGCGGCGCAGCCCCGCCGGGCTGATGCCGGTCGAGCACATCGGCAGCACGGCAGGTCCGGGAGGGGCTGCGAGTTGATCTCGAGCCCGTCCATGGCACGGGCTGAAGCCCCCACTCCCTCTCTGTTTGGAGCAAGGCTCACGCCAATAGCCGGCTTCAGCTGGCTTGTTCCCCAATGCGCACTGTCGCATCCATCCCCTGAAGGGGGCTCATCCGCCTGAGCGTGGGGACTTGGGCCGTTCCCCACGCAAGCGCGGAGAATCCGGAGGCTCATCCGCCTGAGCGCGGGGACTTGAGATCCGCGTGACGAGAGCATCGCGGGCTGGAGCTGAACCGAAGTGCAGAAGATGAGCCGGGGTCGGTTGGCGTTGTGAAGCCCGTGCGAGCCTGAAGCTCCGCACGCTGTCCCGCGCAATTAGTGGCTCCGATGCCCGTGGGCTCTTGGTCCATGTCTCGACCAGGCTCAGCGTCTATCTGTTGCGAGCGCCGGTCTTAGCTCTGCCATTTCGTTACACAATTGCGATGGCGCAGCCTCCTCTCGTCACACGATGGTGATGCGAATGTCAGTACCCTAACACATGGCCGCGGACGCATTGAGCCGCGGCCAGCAGGTGAAGCAGCCATCAATGCAGAAGGGACAGGCCATGACGCGACGATGGGTCATGCTCTTCCGGGAAGGCAACGCGCAACAGCGAGATTTGCTGGGCGGCAAGGGCGCAAACCTGGCCGAGATGACCCGGCTCGGGTTGCCGGTGCCCCCTGGGTTCATCATTACTACCGAAGCGTGCCGATTCTATCTGCGATCTGGTGGCGATGTGCCACCAGGGTTGTGGGACGAAGTGCGTGAGGCCCTGGCTGATGTCGAGCAGCAGATGGGCCGGCACTATGGCGACCCTGCGAATCCGTTGTTGGTCTCAGTCCGGTCTGGCGCGAAGTTTTCCATGCCTGGGATGATGGAAACGGTTCTGAACCTGGGCTTGAACGACACGCTCGTCGAGGTTCTTGCCGCACAGGCCAATCCTCGCTTCGCCTACGATGCCTATCGCCGCTTGGTGCAGATGTTCGGCAAAGTTGTCCTTGGCATTGATGCCGACCTGTTCGAGGAGGCGTTGAGCGAGGCCAAGGCACGGGCAGGTGTCACATCCGATCACGAGCTCACGGCGGAGGACCTGCGCCAGCTCGTGACGAGATTTAAGGCGATCATTGCCGAGCACGGCAAGCACTTTCCGGATGATCCCTGGGAGCAACTGCACCAGGCCATCCTGGCGGTCTTTTCTTCCTGGAACACGCCGCGCGCTCGGGCCTACCGGCAGGAAAACCGGATTCCCGACGATCTTGGCACCGCTGCCAACGTGCAGGCAATGGTGTTCGGCAACATGGGGAATGACTGCGCCTCTGGCGTCGCCTTCACGCGCCACCCTGGCACAGGGGAGAAGATGCTTTTCGGGGAATACCTCGTCAACGCGCAGGGGGAGGATGTGGTCAGCGGCGTGCGGACGCCTCGCCATGTCGAAGAGATGACCAATGATCCCATCTTTGCCCCCGCGTATCGCGAGCTGCTGGACATCGCCGCGAAGCTCGAAGCGCACTACAAAGACATGCAGGATATCGAGTTCACCATCGAGCGCGGCAAGCTCTGGATGCTCCAAACGCGGACCGGGAAGCGCACGGCGCCTGCGGCGGTGCGGATCGCCGTTGACATGGTGAATGAGGGGCTGATCGACCGAAAGACGGCGGTGCTCAGAGTGCTGCCCTCCCAGCTTGAGCAGCTCCTGCACCCGCACATTGACGAGTCGCAGCCATTGCAGGTGATCGCGACCGGGCTACCGGCCAGCCCCGGAGCGGCAACGGGGAAAGTCGTGTTCGAGCCGCTTGAGGCGAAGGCACTCGGTGAGGCGGGAGTTGACGTGATTCTCGTGCGGCCGGAAACCTCAGCAGACGATTTTCCGGGCATGGTGCGGGCACGCGGCATCCTGACGGCCCGCGGTGGGATGACTTCCCATGCCGCGGTGGTGGCGCGTGGCATTGGCAAGCCAGCCGTGACAGGCTGCGCCGAATTGCTGATCGACATGACGCATCAGGTCTTCCAGGCAAATGGCGTGGTTGTGCACAAGGGAGAAGAGATCACGATTGATGGCTCCACGGGACGGGTGATCCTTGGGCGAGCGCCGATGATCCAGCCAAGCCTGGGCGGCGGCATCGACACCTTGCTGAGCTGGGCCGATGAGTTTCGACGGCTGGAGGTGCGTGCCAATGCTGACACCCCGGCTGATGCCAAGCGCGCCCGCGAGTTCGGCGCTCAAGGCATCGGTCTGTGCCGTACGGAGCACATGTTCTTTGGCGAAGGCCGAATCGACGCCATGCGGGAGATGATCCTCGCGACCGACGATGCTTCTCGCCAAGCGGCGCTGGCGAAGCTGGAGCCGTTGCAGCGTGGCGATTTCATGGAAATCTTCCGGGTCATGGATGGTTTGCCCGTGAAAATCCGGCTCCTTGACCCCCCGTTGCATGAGTTTCTCCCACGCGAGGAGGAGGAGATCGCTCGCTTGGCCGCCGATCTCGGCGTGACCTCCGATTGGGTCAAGACGGTCATCGAGGCGCACCGGGAAGCCAACCCCATGCTCGGCTTGCGTGGCTGCCGCGTGGGGATCACCTATCCCGCAATTACCCGCATGCAGACCCGCGCCATTCTCGGAGCTGCCGTGCAGGCCGCGGCCGAGGGCGTGCGCGTGGAGCCGGAGATCATGGTTCCCCTGGTCAGCGAGGCGGAAGAGCTCCGGCGCCAGCGCGAGCTCATCGAGGCGACTGCCGAGGAAGTGTTCGCGGAAACTGGCCGCCGCGTTGATTACCAGGTAGGCACGATGATGGAGCTGCCACGCGCCTGCCTCCTGGCTGATGAAATCGCCACCCACGCGGATTTCTTCAGCTTTGGCACCAATGATCTCACGCAGACGACCCTCGGCATGAGCCGTGACGACGCCGGGAGCTTCCTCCCTGGCTATGTTGAGGCCGGCATCTATCTGGACGATCCGTTTCAAGTTCTGGATCGCAAGGGAGTTGGTCAGTTGATGCGGATGGCGACCGAGCGGGGCCGCGCCACCAAACCCAAGCTGACCGTGGCGATCTGCGGCGAGCATGGTGGTGAGCCATCGTCGATCGCGTTCTGCCACGAGATCGGCCTTGACTACGTGAGCTGCTCGCCGTTCCGCGTTCCGGTCGCGCGGCTCGCCGCTGCCCATGCCGCGCTCGGCGAGATCAGCCGGGATGTGTGACGAGGACGGGTGCCGTGCGGCACGTTCGTCCCCATTGAATCGTGCAGAGCGTCGGGAACAATCTGGCGACGGTGCGGCTTGGCGCTCTTGCGCTATGGCCTAGCACACCGTCGCCAGATTGTGTCCGCAACGGTGCGCCATGGCACATAGCCTGTCATCCCGAGCGAAGCGAGGGATCTCGCCTCGTCTGGGTCACGTAGCCGCGCGCGGCAAGATCGGACCCGGAGTTGGCCCGCAGGGGTTCGGTGGGAGAGATTCCTCGCTGCGCCTCGGCATGAGCGGGTGAGGCGGGGGCGTAGCCTTGCCTGCTAGGGAGCGACGCTCCCTGCCTTGCATCCACCGCGGTGACGCCCAAATACGCACGCACCACGACAGAGAACGATATCCCCCACGTATCCCGTAGGAATAGCCTGACAGGGATGCCGGGTCTAGCTGGAGAAAGACGCAAGCCAGGGCTCAACGGCCCAAAACGGAGGAGGCTGTCGCGAGCATTGTCCGGCCCGCCGGAGCGGGGACTGGACGCACTTGGACCTGCCGGCAGGCGTCGGCCAGGCAAACGAACAACAGCGCCATAGTTCCCGCGTGGGCCAGCGTGGTCCAAAGCTCCAAGCGAGTCAAAACGACCGCGCCACCCGCAAGCGCTTGCAGCACGATGAGCACGAAAGCGGCAGCGTAGACCTGGAAGAGCTCGGGATAGGCGTGCCGCCGGCGATAGGCGGCAAAGGCCAGAGAAGCAACCGCCACCGTCAGTGCCGCAGCCGCGAACCGGTGACTGAGTGCCACGCCGACGGCCCCATCGAATCCGGGTGCAATCCCGTCGTTCGTGCACGACGGCCAGCGGTAACAGGCCAACTCGGCCTTTGAATGCCGCATGTAGGCACCCAGGTAGGCCACACCGAGCGCACCCAGGAGCGTGCCCCACGTTGCTCTCCGGAACCAGGTGGGCAGACCTGCCGCGCTGGGAAGCACCGGAGACTCGCCCCGCGCCGTGGCGTAGAGCATCCGGGTGAGCAAGAAAACACTGGCAAAGCAGATGAGCGAGATACCAAAGTGCGTCGCCTTGATCGCTGGCCGTTGTGGCCAGAGAACCGCCGATGCTCCTAATCCCGATTGGAGCAGCAACGTTCCGACCATCAGCGCCACGTACACCTTGGTGTCTAGGCGGCCCCGGCGGATGATGAGCGCGCCAGCGGCCACGCCAGCGATGAGGATGCCCTCAATCCCCGTGACCAGGCGATGGCTAAATTCAATCGCGGTCGTCAAGGCGTAGGAAGGGATGAACTCGCCGTGGCACAATGGCCAGTGGCGCCCACAGCCCTCCGCCGAGCCGGTGTTGGTCACGGTGGCCCCGAGAAAGAGGACCAAAAACATCCCAACCGTCGCCGCGATTGCCAGCCGCTTGACCCAAGTCTCCATGATGTGCTCCGCAGATGCCGACACGATGGTTCTGCCGCAGCGAGCCACAGGCACCGAGACGGAAAAGCTCGCATCAGGCCCGCAGAAGATCGTACCATCGAAAGGGATGCGCCGTCGTGAGCGCTGACCAAGCGAGCGGCGCTGGATGGTGACACGATGCCCGATTCGGTTGGGAGAGACGAACACGGCGAGATCAGCGAGCATAGAGAGTGAGAGCAGGATGACGACAGTGACGCGCCACCGCCAGGTAACCGCGAGCACGGCTGGAGTAGCCGGCCTGTCTTGGCCGTTCGTGTTGGTTGTTGCCGTGTTTATTACCTGCCTCATCGCCGCCAATATTGTGTCAGTCAAGCTCATCACCCTGGCGCGGTGGGTGGTGCCGGCAGGGGTAATCGTCTTTCCGGTCGCGTACATCGTGGGCGATGTGCTAACCGAGGTGTACGGGTACGCGGCGGCACGGCGGGTCATTTGGCTTGGCTTCGCCTGCAACGCACTCATCGTAGTCGTCTTTGCCATCGCCAAGGTCTTGCCGGCGCCAGCATTCTGGGACGGCCAGGACGCCTATAACCGGATCCTGGGCTTCACGCCGCGCCTGCTCGCGGCATCATTCGCCGCCTATCTCGTTGGAGAGTTTGCGAACGCGATCGTGCTGGCCCGGCTCAAGATCGCCACGGCTGGCCGCTTCTTGTGGGTGCGCACGATCTCCTCGACGCTGATTGGCCAGGGATTAGACTCACTCGTGTTCATCACTCTAGCCTTCGCCGGAACGGCCGGGATGGATTTTGCCGGGCTGCGCCGGACCATTGTCACCCAGTGGCTCATCAAGACAGCGTACGAAGTTCTCGCCACCCCCCTGACCTATCTGGTGGTGAACGCCCTGAAGCGCATCGAGGGCAAAGATGCGTATGACATCGGGGCCGACTTCAACCCATTTGCCCTAGCCGAGCCAGCCCAGACGGCCACGGAAGCGCGCTGAAGGTGGGAGAAGCGCCATGGAAGAGCAGCCATCCACAGTGAGACCATACGGCACAGCAGCGATTGCCGCTGCCGCCGATCCGGCGCAGTGGGAGATCTGGCCAGCGCCAGAGCAACATCCCGAGGTGCTCTATCAGCGGTTCCCTGAGTTTACTTGCCTGTGTCCTCGGTCTGGCTATCCGGATTTCGCGACCGTGCACTTGGTCACTATCCCGAGCACGAAGGTGGTCGAGTTGAAGCATCTGAAGCTCTGGCTGAATTCATTCCGGGAGCGGAGCATCTCCCACGAGCTTGCCACTGCGGAGATTCTGGATACGCTGGCACACGTGCTTGATCTCCACGCGGGCTTTATCCTGATGGAGTACACCCCTCGTGGAAATCTGACCACGTTTCCCATGATTGAATATCGCCATCCGCGCCTGCACAATCTGCCACCAGATGCTCCGCTCCGCTTAGCCCTAGAGAACTTCACGATCATCAAGCGCCGGCTGATCGAGCGGGTGATTGGATGAGTATTTCGCGGAAGACGACACCTCGCGCAGTCGAGGCTCAGACGATGAAACAGCCAGCGTCATTTCGCCACTCCGAATCCCACGAAACGCCGTGAGTCCGAGGTAGGTGTGAGCGCTGCGCTCCTGGTCCGGCACTAGGTGTTTGCCACCTTTTGTCAGGCGTAACCGTGCAGCGGGGTAGCGCTCCGAGAATCTCCTGGCGACCTTAGCTGTCCATTGCCTCACACGCCTATCACCTCCAGCCGGATCCTCACTGATGGTGACACGTGGTGACACGCTTGCTACCGTGATCCGGCTCGAGCTCACACTAGCCAACACTCGACGGAACGGAGCACCTTCGCCGAATTTCCAGCTTGGCGCGGTTCAGATTCGAAAACATTAGACAGATGACGTCGCAGACAGTATAGTTCCTCGTAGCCAGTTTACGTGCGCGTTGGAGAGATGAGCATGGGACGCTCGTCGCGCCGGCGTCGGTCGTCGGTTGATGCTTTCAATGGGCGCGCGGTCTATTTTCTTCTTGCTATCTTCCTCCTAGTGGGTAGTGTTGGTCGGCTCGCTTCCGAGCAGGCGTTGGTGGCGGCCCTACTCCTCGGAGGCGGTCTTGGGCTTACCATTTGGATTTGGCGCCGCCGACAGCGTGCCCGTCAGATTGAAGCGAAGATACGCCTCCGTCGCTTGCAGCGACTCGGCGAATTGCTCACGATGTCTCCAGCGGAGTTCGAGGGCGCTGTAGCGGAGCTCTTCCGCGCACTCGGGTATCGCGATGTCAAGCACATCGGCGGTTCAGGCGATCTCGGCGTCGATCTTACCGCGATCGCTCCCAATGGCCAGCGAGTTATCGTGCAGTGCAAGCGATACAGTCCCGGGAACAAGGTCGGCTCACCCGCGGTGCAAAACCTCATGGGCGCGGTTGTTAACCATGGTGCTGCATGCGGCTTCTTCGTTACGACATCTGAGTTTACTGGACCGGCAAAGCAACTCGCCCAAACGTCGCGTGTGCCGATCAGCCTCATCGACGCTAGCCGCCTCGTGCAACTTGCGGAGCAGGCACAGGCCGGTGCACCTCCCGTCGTAGCTTCTGCTCAACCAACGTCGGGTTACAAGGAGAAGAATGCGAACGGACGCGCTAGAAGCGTGGAACAGCACCTGAGAGGACGGCCGCCTGACAAGCAGCCGACTGGGACACTGGCCGATCTCGCGGTTCGTGTCAAGCCATGCCCTGTCTGCCAAAACAAGAACGGCGCGAAGGCCAAGTTCTGCACCTCCTGCGGCTCCAACCTCAGGGGTATGTGTCCCCAGTGCGGCACTGCATACTCTGCTGCTGACGCGTTTTGTGCCGCATGCGGGGCTCTTCTCGGCACACACGCGAAGACCGGTTCCCTGCTCGGCCTGCCGATGAGCAGCGACAACGTCGATGGAGCGGGCTCCGGATCGCCCTCCGCGTGAGCGGCACAAGTTTGCGGGCGATTGCCGAAACTCACCGTGCGACCATTGCAGAAATCCATGCGCATAGTCGAGCGCGTCCGCTCGGCAGCGGGCCTATCTATCCTGGCAGGATTGAGGAGGGAGACGCGTTGAGTCGAGATAAACTGTTTCGGCCAGTTGGTTGTTTGCCCATCATCAGTATCATTGGTCTTTGTATGTGTGCCGGAATCGCGTTTCTCGTACCGGCGAGCATCCCAGTGCTGGGCGATTTGCGTGTCAGATGCAGCGTCGGCGTAATAGGCACGAGCGCCACCCTAACAGTAACTGGCTTGCTTGCAGGACGTGAGTGTCGGGCACTGGTTGATGGGTTGTCGGGGATCGTCGGAGAGCTGACGTTCCTTGATGTATCCCCCTCTGGATCGGTCGTCTGCGCATATACGCTTGGCCTGCGGCGTGTGACGATTCGCGATGAGGGTGCTCTCAAGATTGTCGGGAATACTCTCTGCGCGACGCTTGGTCTTGCGTCACTGTAATCAATCAACCTCGTTTGCTCCGTATCGCTATGCCATCCTCGCCGCTGCGACGCCAGGTCGGATCGACTGCCCGTGCTGACGGCCGAACGCACCACGCAGTAACCGTTTGTCAGGTAAAGGTTGTCACGAAGTAGGGGCCTACTAGCGGTTGCTACGTACCATCCCGCTGGTTTGACGCCACCTACTGATACAGACTATACTCTTGGCGAGCGCCGGGACACGCCCGGCGTGTTTTGCGCTTGCCGTGGCTTGGTGGTGCATCGTTGCATCACGGCGTTCGGGGGCAGAACCGCCACACCAGCGGATCTCCCGGGGCCAGTTCTCTGGCCAATCTACGTGCTATGGACCTTCACAACGATACGGCGGTCAACGTGGCCGCACTCCTCAAGGGGCCGGTTGGCGCAACGCGCGCGTATCCCTTGCGCCTCGATTCGTTCGCGCTCGACACCGACTGGACGGCCACGGATGTAGCAGGTGACGTCAAGCTCACGCGGCTCTCGGATGCGGTGCTAGCGGCGATTCATGTCGAGGGCTCGACCAAGCTGCAGTGCTTGCGCTGCCTGCGCATCTACGAGCAAGCGTTCACGGTGTCGTTCACCGAGGAATTCCGCATCGCGTACGATGTGCGCACCGGCAACGGCATCGTTGCCAGCGCCGAGGATGAGCGTTTTACGATCAGCCCGAATCACGAGCTGGATTTCGGCGAAGTGCTCCGGCAAGAGATCATCATCGCGCTGCCCATGCGGCCAACCTGCGGTGAGGCGTGCCCTGGGCCAGACGTGACCGAAGTTGGAGCAACAGACGATGAGCCGGCAGATGCCCGCTTTGCCGTGCTCTCGCAACTGCTTGAGCATGATGCGGGCGATGAGCGACAATCAACGGACGATTAGCCACGCTGGCGCATTGCCTGCGCGGCGCAGAGAGGAGAACACACGATGGGTGCCCTTCCGAAGCAACGGGTCAGCCGCCACCGGCAAGGAAACCGCCGGCGCCATATCTATTTGACGCCGCCAACCCTCGTGGAGTGCAAGAACTGTCACGAGTTGAAGCGGGCGCACCATGTCTGCCCGAATTGCGGCTACTACCGTGGCCGG
>JBHOQQ010000101.1:0-2816 GCA_042408955.1 Thermomicrobiales bacterium | reverse complement strand
ATCGCCCGCTGCGGCTGCGGTGCCCAGGAAGGGATTTGAACCCCCACGACCGTTTTAAGGTCACTAGCCCCTCAAGCTAGCGCGTCTGCCAATTCCGCCACCTGGGCAGGGCGCCATTTCTGGCGCACCGAATTATACGACCCTCGTCATCACGCCGTCAACGTTGTACGAACCTCACCTCGCCTTGCCCACCCATCATGGCGCTGGCGTCACGACCGGCAATGTTAGCAGCGCGTGCGGCACAACAAGCGCCGTCGCGGGCACACCGACTAGCCGCGCCGCACGGTCTAGCGCTTCCTCCATGGTTGCGACGGGAATGCACCCGATTGCCTTGACCGCCTCCGGCTCGGCTGCCCCCACAACCATCACCGTGACATCCTCCAACACCCGCGCCATGATGTAAGCTCGCTGCTGACCGGGTCGGATTCCCTCCCGCCGTGCCTTGGCAATGATGGCTGCCGGTCCGCCCGGCTCCTGCATCGCCGCCAAAAAGCTCTGCTCGCCAGCGCCCCGCCCTACCCCCTCCGGACACGGCGCAGGAATGATGATGACGCCGCCCTTGCGCACGACAGGCGTCGGTGCGAACTGAAGGTAGCTTGCTGCCCGGCTCGCTTGATAGAGGTTCTGGTCCTTCGGATAGCCGACACCGGCAACGGCAATGTCCACCTGGGCCGGAATCGGAACGGTGCACATCGCCGACGCGATCTCAGCGAGATGGTCATGCACGGCCTCCGGCGCACCGAAGGCGACCGCGACGAGGCGCTCTTCCTCATCGAGCACGCAGTTCGCGACCCAAGCCAGCCCCGCCGCCTTCGCCACCCGCCGCACTGCGTCCTGAAACGGATTCCCGGCGAGTTGCGCCAGCCGGACACCCGGCCGGTCCAGCATTGCCGGTCCGTGGGTTGCTGCTATCACGCTTTCCCCGGCGCATCCGATGGCGACGGTCTTGCCGCCGCCGCTGTAGCCGGCATACTGATGTGGCTCCACTCGCCCCGTCGCCAGCAAGAGGTCCGCTTCCGCGGCCAACCTATTGATCTGGAACGGAACCCCGTCAGGTCCGTCCGCCACGGTGACGAGGTTGGCTACGTCGTGCGCGTTGTGGTCGATGACCCGATACCGATCAACGATGGCATCACCGAGCTTTTCCCGCTTCTCCGCCTCTGTGCTCGCCCGGTGCGCCCCAACTGCCACCAGGATCGTGATCGCGCTATCCGGCACGCCAGCGGCCTCTAGCTCGGCCAGCATCGGCGGCACGAGCAGGGCATCTGGACACGCCCGCGTTGCGTCGGTGACGGCAATGCAGACCCGGCGCTTGCCTCGCGCGATTTCCCGCAGCGGGGGAGCACCGACTGGACGCTGCAATGCGGCATGGATCGCTGCAGCGACATCCTCGACCGGCCGCGCTGGCCACGACCGCGCCACCTGGCCAGCGATGCCTGGAGGCAGGGAGAAGGTCAGGTGTGAACGGCCAACGGGGACGGTGAAGACTCCGTTTGATTCCGCGTCCATGCAGTCCTTTCGCCAGTGTGCTCCAATCACCAGCGGCGGCCACCTCCCGCGCCTCACGGCGGCCTATACTATCACCCCGTGGAGCATTCGGCGCTCCCGTTGCGGGAGCGATAACCGGCGCCGGACGACCGGCGATCGTGATGGTGGAAAGAGAGAGCAATGGCGGCTGAGGCTCGCGGGCGGCGCAAAGTCACGGTGATTGGCGCGGGGATGGTTGGCGGTACCGTCGCCCAAATGCTGGCGATGCGCGATTACGCGGATATCGTTCTCGTTGATATCGTCGAAGGTTTGCCGCAAGGCAAGGCGCTCGACTTGATGCAGGTCGGCCCGCTGCTGGGATACGACACGCACATCACGGGCACGAACAGCTATGAGGAGACTGCCGGCTCCGACGTCGTGGTCATCACGTCCGGCATCGCGCGCAAGCCGGGGATGAGCCGCGATGACCTTCTGCGCACGAACATGGGGATCGTCCGCTCGGTGACCGAGCAGGTGATGCCTGGCTCGCCCGATGCCATCGTTCTCGTCGTCTCCAACCCGCTCGACGCGATGTGTCACGTCGCCTTCGATGCGAGCGGATTGCCGCGCGAGCGAGTGATCGGCATGGCGGGCGTGCTAGATTCAGCGCGGTTCCGAACGTTTATCGCGATGGAGCTTGGCGTCTCGGTCAAGGACGTTTCAGCGCTGGTGCTCGGCGGGCACGGCGATACCATGGTGCCTCTGTCACGGTATTCCACGGTCAATGGTGTGCCGATTACGTCGCTGCTGCCGCCAGACCGCGTCAAGGCGATCGAGCAGCGGACGGCAAACGGTGGCGCAGAAATTGTAAGCCTCCTCAAGACCGGCAGTGCCTACTACGCTCCGGGCATGTCGACGGTAGAGATGGTGGATGCCATTCTGCTGGACAAGAAGCGCGTTCTGCCTTGCAGCGTTCTCCTTAAGGGCGAGTACGGCATTGACGGACTGTTTGTCGGAGTACCGGTCAAGCTTGGTGCCGCGGGCGTTGAGGAGATTATTGAATTGGAGTTGACCGACGACGAGCGTACGGCGCTGTACAAGTCGGCAGGCGCCGTGAAGACGCTGGTCGATGCGATGGCAACGCTGTCCGCGTAACAGCCTGAGGCGGACAACGGCCGCGTCTGGCAAGACGCCAACGCGAGTAAGTCTTGAAAGGTAAAGGAGTTGCGGACGATGCCGCGATCAACCACTCGATCAGGGAAAGGGGCGCTGGGCGCTATCGGCAGCGTCCGCAACTTCGTCCATGTGCTCAAGGAAATCAGATTCGACGAGATCCGTGACTCGGCCGA
>JBHOQQ010000097.1:0-20519 GCA_042408955.1 Thermomicrobiales bacterium | reverse complement strand
GGCCGGGCGGCGCAGGAAGCGCACCGGGTTGGGCTGCCGCTGATCGTCGAGGCGGTGCTCTGGGGCAGCCAGATCGAGAACAAGAAGGACCCGGAGCGGTTGGCCTTTGCCTGCCGGATGGCCGTTGAGCTGGGTGCCGACGCGATCAAAACCGAGTATACTGGTGACCCCGTCACGATGCGGCAGATTATCGAGACTTGCCCGGCTCCGGTGCTAGTCCTGGGTGGAGCGAAGAGCGATTCGGTTGCCGATGTGCTTGAGGCGACGCGCGGGGCGATGGAAGCAGGCGCGCGGGGCGTGATCTATGGCCGCAACGTCTGGCAGCACGATGACCCGGTTGCAGTCTCCCGGCAATTGCGAGAAATTATTCATAGCCACGCGCTCGCGGTGCGTTAGCGGTTCTTGCGGTCCCTCATGCAGGGTGGCTCACGGTGGCCACCGGGGATAACCGGCGGAGTGGCCGGTGTCGATATCGAAGAGGAGGCGCAGAGATGGCCGAACGACCTATTCACCAGTTATTCCGGGATTTGGTCAACGGGCGCATCACCCGCCGCGAATTCATGGCCGGCGCGGTGGCAACAGGAATTTCCGCAAGCGCTATCAACATCTTCCTCCGTGCAGCATCGGTGCGTGCTCAGGGCATGGCTGCGCCGACGTACGCAACGCCGTGCGCTGGAGATTCGTGCCTGTGGGCGGGCAAGTCGCTGACCGTCGGCTGCATTGATGCCTCGATCAAGGTGCCGCTGGACGAAGTGCGGGCCGAGTTCGAGGCTGCGACCGGCGCCAAGCTGACGATCGTTGCCGACCCGATCGAAGGAGCGTTCCCGAAGCTAATCCAGGACCAGTCGAGTGGCACCAACTCGTACAATGGGTACCAGATTTCGATGGACTGGCTCGGGGAGCTGGTCGAAGGCGACTATGTGCTCCCGATCGACGATTGGGTCAACGATACCAGCGGCAAGTTCCCGGACATCTCCCAGACGATTGCCGAAGAGCCGGATTCGCTGAAGCAGCTTCGCTCGTACGGCGGCAAGATGTACGTCGTGCCGAACGACTGCGACGGCCAGATCCTCTACTACCGGCGCGACCTGCTGACGGACGATGCGCATCGCCAGGCATTCCAGCAGGAATATGGCTACGAGCTGCCAGTTCCACCGCAGACCTGGGATCAGGTGCTGGACATCGCGAAATACTTCAACGGCAAGCCGAATGGCATTGACGGCAACCCGATCAGCGGTGTCTCGCTCCACCTCAAGGTCGGTGGCCAGGGCATGTTCCACTATGCGTCGCTGTCGGCTCCCTATGTGATTGGTCCCGAGAACCCGAAGCTGTACTGGTTCGACCCGGAGAACATGAACGCGCTGGTCAATAGCGAGGGACACCGCCGGGCGATGGTGATGATCACCGAGCTCTTCAAGCTCGGGCCGGAAGCGATGGCCGGTTGGGCGCTTGGCGAGGCGTGGGACTACTTCCTCAAGGGGAATGCGGTCTTCACCTACAGCTGGGGCGATGTCACGCCGCTGGCGATCGAGCGCAAGGAGCCGACGGTTGGTCGCCTTGGCGCCGCGCCGCTGCCGGGCACGATGGCCTACGTGAACCCGAAGACCGGCGAGGAGTACAAGGTGGAGACACCGAACTTCGTCGGCAATACGACAGGCGGCTCCTGGTCTGGCGTGGTGCTGAAGTCCGCTCCCGATCCGGATCTGGTCTACTACTTCTGGGCGCTGATGAGCGTGCCGAGCAAGCAGACGTTCTACGCGGCGCGAGGTACTGATGGCGTCGATCCCGGACGGACGTATCAGTATGTTCCACCCTACGGCACGGCGAGCATCGACGACTATGTCGCTCAGGGGTGGGATCCGAAGGACGCAGAAGAGTACTGCGGCGCCTACAAGGCCAATTACGAGAATCCGCTCATTCTGCCGTACCTGCGCATCCCTGGCGCAAACCAGTATTGGCGGAACGCGATGGATACCCGGCTCTCCGAGGCGGTGACTGGCCAGTCCACCCCGGAGGATGCGCTGAAGAACATGGCGGCCGACTTCGAGGCGATCACGGACCAGATGGGACGCGATCTGCAGCTCGAGTCGTACCGGAAGTCGCTGGGCCTCGAGTAACCGGAAGGCGGAACCGGCATCGGGTGGCGGGTGAGCTGGTGGCTCTCCTGCCACCCATCCTTTATCGCTTTGGACGAGCGCCATGGCACAAATCGACACAACGCGGACGCTTCCAGCGGTGGCAGAAGAGCCGGCAACGCGCGTCGGACCCATACGCGTCCGATTTCAGGCGCGAGAGTGGGCACCGCGGATCGCTTGTCTGCTCCTCTTTGGTCTCGGCGGGATTCTCGCGAATACCCTGCCAGCGGTCGTGCTCGAAGACGGCAGCACGGCAAAGCTCTCAGAGGTGGCTGACAAGCTGACGCGAGCCGGTGACGGCTGGGTCATGACATTGACCTGGCTGGTGAGCCTCATCGCCGCGGTCTCGGCAGTCGTCTTCCCGCGGAGCGAGCGCTTCGTTCAAGCGATCGCCATATCGCTCGGCGCTCTGCTGGCGCAGGTGCTCCCGCTCTTCGTCTCACGAAATCTGGAGAAAGTGGACGCCGACGCGGTGAAGCTTGGCAGCGGGCTCATCGGCTTTACCGCCTGCTTCGTCGCTGGCGCGGCAGTTCCCTGGCTCTCATTGCTTTGGTGGAACCGCATGCACCCGGTCCTCGGGCGGGACTGGGAGAAGTGGATTTTCGTGCTGCCCGCGGTCCTCTGGATCTTGCTCTTGTCCGTATTCCCGCTTGCCTACGCGATTGCAACAAGCCGGTATGCTTTTCGGAGTGGCCGCATTGCCCGTTACGTGGGCTGGGGAAATTACAAGAATCTCTTTGATATTAAGGACCCTGCGAGCACCTTTGGCACAGCGCTGATGTGGTTCGCTGGTTTGGCGGCGGCCGTCATGGTTGTCGGCCTCGGCTACCGGTGGATTGCCGACCGGCGGGTTCGGGAGCGCGATCTGCGTGATGTTGCGTCGTTTATCCCGATCGTGGCCGTGCCGGTTACGGTCGTGTATCTGGCTGGTCACATCTTGCGCGAGCCGCTGAATTTGCAATTCCGATACACGGTGATCTTCGTCGTGGGCTCGGTCAGCATCGAAATGGTCTTCGGATTTCTGCTCGCGTTGCTGATGAACCGTGAGCTGCGGGGCCGGGCAGTGCTGCGGACGATCTTTACGCTGCCCATCTTTGCCACGCCGGTCGCGATCGGCTATCTTGGGCGAACGATCTTTTACGAAGGTGGTGGTCCAGTCAACTCGCTCTTGAGTACGCTGGGCATCACTCCGCCTGGCTGGCTCTCGGACCCCAATTGGGCGAAAGTCACCACGATTATTGGCGATGTGTGGCAATGGACGCCGTTCGTCTTCATCATTGCTCTCGCCGGGCTTCAGAGTTTGCCACAGGATGTCATTGAAGCCTCGGAGGTGGATGGGGCAAATCCTTTGCAAAACCTTTGGCACATCGTGTTGCCGCTCATGGCGCCGATTCTGTGGCTCATTCTCCTGTTGCGCACCATTGACGCGTTCAAGGTGTTTGATCTTGTCTTCGCCATGACGCTCGGCGGTCCCGGACGTGCCACCGAGTACTACAGCATGTACAACTACCGCACCGCGTGGCGGGACTTGCGCTATGGAGATGCCGCAGCCCAAGGTTTCTTGCTGCTCTTTATCGTGATGCTGCTTGTATCACTCCTCTGGGGGCGCATTCGCCACGTGTATGAGGAAGAAGAGGGAGCGCGCTCATGAACGAGCGACTCGGCATTGCCGCCTCGGCTGGCTGGCAAGCACGCACATCCTTCCGCCGATCCAAGCGACGGCGCGTGATAGGCGCGATCTTTTTTTGGAGCGTCATCGTGCTCTTGCTGATTTGGACATTGTTCCCCTTTTACTTCGCGCTTGTTAGCTCCTTGAAATACGCGACGGATACCTACGGCAATCGCATCATTCCCTGGGTGCAATTCGAGCCGACGTTGCAGTCCTGGAAAAACATGCTGAAACTCCCGGAGATTCGCTCGGCGCTCAAGAACAGCACCTACATCGCAACGGGCGCTGCCACGGTCGCAACCATCCTCGGGACGCTCGCCGCGTATGGGATCGCGCGGTTCCGCTTCTACCGGCCGCAAAACGGCAGCCTTACGACGTGGTTCCTCTCTCAGCGCGTTCTGCCGCCGGTTATCTTCGTCACGCCGTACTTCCTGATCATGCGGCAATTCCATCTCCTTGATGATGTCAAGGGGCTCATCTTGCTCAATGCCACGTTCAATCTGCCCTTCCCGGTTATCATCCTGACGCAAATGTTCCGCGAGGTGCCGATCGAGCTTGAAGAGGCGGCACAAGTGGATGGCGCGTCGCGCTTCTCCATCTTCAGCCGGATTTCCCTGCCATTGGTTGCGCCGGGGCTCGTGGTCAGTTGGATTCTTTGCCTGGCGTTCAGTTGGAACGAATTTCTGTTCGCTTACCTCATGACCTCACGAAATGCGCGGCCACTTTCGGTGGCGATTGCCGGGGCCGAGCAGACGCGGGGCGTCGATTATCAGTTCGTCGGCACGCGCATGCTCTTCGCCATGATCGTCCCGCTTATTGCCGCGCTCCTGGCCCAGCGATACATCGTCCGTGGCCTGTCACTCGGCGCCGTCAAGGGATGAGGCGGCACGCCGGATCTCCCATGGTTCTCGCAGCCTACCGCGCCCAGCTGCGCGCGGCGAGCAGGCGGCTGTCGGTGCTCTTGGCACTCGTCCTTGCAACTGGCTGGATGCTTTTCCCGTTCGTTTGGGCGATCCTTGCTTCGATCAAGCGAGGCGGCGACACCTACGGCAATCACTGGCTCCCTTGGATCAGCTTTGAGCCAACGATCCAAGCGTGGCGCCGCCTCTTTGCACGACCCGATCTCGGCCCGGCATTCGCCAATTCCGTCGTGCTCTCCGCTGGCGCGGCGACGCTGGCCGTCGCGTTTGGCGTTCCCGCCGCCTACGGCGTGAGCCGGTTCCCTTACCCTCGCCGCTGGCAGGCAGCGCTCATCGGCTGGTTTGTCGTCCAGCGCGTGCTGCCGCCGGTCGTGCTCCTGACGCCGTACGTCCTGCTGGCGCGACTGCTGGGCCTGCTCGATTCGGTTGTCGCCCTCGTGCTCGTCAACGCAACGCTCCACCTGCCACTCGTTGTCGTGATTCTCAGCGGTGCGTTCCGAGAGCTTCCATTTGAGCTGGAGCAGGCGGCGTGGCTCGACGGCGCCTCGCGGTGGGGAAGTTTTGCGCGCGTTGGCATTCCTCTCGCGCTGCCGGCGATCGCCGCGAGCTGGCTGCTCTGCCTGGCGTTTAGCTGGAACGAGTGGATGTTTGCCGCGGCACTCTCGTATACCGAGGCTCGCTCGATGCCAGTGTTGATTCAGGCGACCGGTGGTGGTGGCGGCGTCAACATGCAGGCCGCGACCTCGCGGGCCTTGACCGCGATGGCCGTTCCGCTCTTGACGGCCATCCTGGCGCAGCGGGCGATTGTCCGGGGGCTCTCCTTCGGCGCGCTCAAAGGATGAGACGAGATGCACGCGGGGCGCCGTCTGGGCAGGGCACGTTCCGGTAACATCGGCCCGGTGAAGGAAGGCAGAGAATGGGACGACAGGCCACCAATGCGCCGCTGCTGGTCGGGCTGGACATGGGCTCCACCAATGTCAAGGCAGTCGTCTTTGATCCTGACGGCCGTCTGATTGCCCTGGCAAGTACGCCCGCCATCACCCACTATCCCCGTCCCGCCTGGGCCTACTATGATCCTGACGAGCTTTGGAGCCAAGCCTGCCAGGTGCTGCGCTCGGTTACCGCGCGCCTCGACGATCCTGGCCGCATCGCCAGTATCGCTGTCACCAGCGTCGGCGAGGCCGGCGTACCGCTCGACCGCGAAGGCCGCCCGACCTACCACGCCATCGCCTGGTTCGACCGGCGGACGTCCGCGCAGGCCGAGCGCCTGGCCCACCTGCTCGGCGAGGAGACGATCTTCGCGATCACCGGTCTGTCCGTCCAGCCGATTTTCAGCATCTGCAAGCTCATGTGGCTCAAAGAGCATGAGCCGGAAGCCTGGGCGCGCACGACCCGGTTTCTCCTCATTGCCGACTACATCGCCTACCGGCTCTCAGGCGCGGCTGCGACGGATTGGTCGCTGGCCTCCCGGACGATGGCGTTCAACATCCGCGCCCACGATTGGGACGATCGCATCCTGCGCGCTGCAGGAATCTCCCGAGATATCCTGGCGCCAGCGGTGCCGAGTGGAACCCGGATTGGCAGCGTGACCGCGAGCGCGGCTGAGCAGACCGGGCTGCCGGCGGGAGCAGCGGTTGCCGCTGGTGGTCATGATCACGTCTGTGGCGCTCTGGCCGCGGGCGTCGTTCGAAGGGGGCAGATGCTCGACTCGATGGGCACGGCGGAAGCGATCTTTCTGCCGCTCGACGAGCCGCTGGCTGATCCTCGTTTGGGGCATGAAGGCTACACCCAAGGGGCGCATGTCGCGGCTGGAAAATACTACGTGTTTGGGGGACTGTATACCTCGGGGGCGAGCGTCGAATGGCTGCGCGACGTGCTCGGTGGTCTCGATCACGCCACGGCGATCACCGAGGCTGAGCATGCGCCGGTTGGCAGCCTTGGCGCTTGCTTTTTGCCACACCTGCGATTGGCGAACGCCCCGCACCCAGACGCACGAGCCCGCGCCGCCTTTGTTGGCCTGACGAGTGATGTGACGAGGAAAGAACTCGTCCGAGCCGTGCTCGAAGGACTGGCCTACGAAGCGCGCGCCACAACCGAGCCGCTGCTCGCGCATGCCGGCCTGACGGCGATGCCGGAGATCTCGGTCATTGGCGGCAGCACGCGCAACGATCTGCTGCTGCGCATCAAAGCCTCGGTGATGCAAGCCACCCTCAAGGTGCTTGAGGTTGAAGAGGCGACCGCGCTGGGCGCGGCGATGCTGGGCGGCCTCGGCGCAGGCGTCTATGCCGACCTTCAGGATGCGCTCGCGCACGTTCACGTCCCTTCCCGCCCCATCGTGCCGGATCCCACCGATGCGGCGTTCTACGATCGCTATTTCCGAGAGGCCTACGCTGAACTGTACGAGAGCCTGAGAGCCGTCCACCACCGTATTCACGCGCTCGTTCTCGGCGAGGCCCAGGGTGATCCTCAGGCCGCTCCCTCCTCATAAGGAAACGCAATGGCGCGGCGCTTTCTCGGCATCGATCTCGGTACTGGAGCGGTCAAGGCGCTCGTCGTTGACGAGGACGGGCGGATCCACGGCACAGGCAGCGCGGAGATCTCAACGTTCCATCCGCACCCAGGCTATGCCGAGCAGGATCCGGAGACCTGGTGGAATGCGACCGGGCACGCGGTACGCCAAGCGGTGGCCCAAGCAGGAGCGTCACGCCTCACCGGCATTGGCCTTTCTGGGCAGATGCATGGCACGGTGCTGCTCGACGACGGTAACCAGCCTCTCCATCCGGCGGTGATCTGGGCGGATACCCGCAGCGCGCGGCAGGTCGAGCGCCTGACCGAGGAGATCGGCAAGCGCCGGCTGATCGAGATCGCGGGAAGCCCGCTGGCGGTCGGATTCCAGGCGGCGACCGTGCGCTGGTTCGTCGAGGAGCGGCCCGACCTCTGGCAGCGAGTCCGCCGGGTAACTCTGCCGAAGGATTATCTCGGTTGGAGACTGACTGGCACCTGGATCAGCGAACCGAGCGATGCCGCGAGCACACTATTGCTCGATGTGCGCCAGCGAGACTGGTCTGAGATTCTGCTCCAGGCCGTGGGTCTGCGGAGAGAGATGGTGCCGCCGGTGCAGCCATCGGTTTCCGTGCGCGGGGAGGTACTACCGGAGGCGGCAGAGGCGCTGGGTGTGCCGGCGGGGACTCCGGTGGTTGCCGGTGGAGGTGATGCCCCGCTGGCCGCCCTCGCTGCCGGAGTCACCGATCCGTCCACCATGCTACTCACAATCAGCACGGGATCACAGGCGCTGGTGCCGGCTTTGACCGTGCGTCCGGACCTGGCGGGGCGCATCCATACGTGGTGCTCCTGCCTTGAGCCAGATACCGGAGCGGCCGGATGGTATCACATGGGTGCCACGATGGTGTCCGGGCTAGCGCTGCGCTGGCTGCGCGACCGGGTCTTCGCGCTCCCGCGCGAGGGTGCCTACGAGCGCCTGACCGGCTGGGCAGCGAGTGTGCCGCCAGGCGCAAGCGGGCTGATCTTTCTACCGTACCTGGCAGGCGAGCGGACGCCGCATATGGACCCGCGGGCGCGCGGGATGTTCCTCGGGCTCACGACCGAGCATGGCCGGGAACACCTGACGCGGGCGGTGATGGAAGGAGCGATCCTTGCCTTGTTCGATGCCTACAGCGTCTTGGCTGAACTCGGCGCTCAGCCGCAGCGCGCGGTGCTGGCCGGGGGCGGGGCGCGCAGCCTGCTGTGGCGGCAGATCGTGGCCGATGTGTTCGGGCTGCCAGTCTTTCCGCTTGGGGACGTTGAGGGGTCGGCGCTCGGCGCAGCGCTGCTAGCCCGCGCGGGCCTCACCGGCGTGGATCCCGTCTCCACAGCTGCTGCCTGGGCACGCTACGAGCCTGCCGTCACGCCAGATTCCGCGGCACACGCCGTCTACCAGGAGCTGCTGCCGATCTTTCGGGATGCCTATCGCAAACACCGGGAGGATTTCTCAAGGCTGGCAGAGTTGAGGAGCTAGGGGCAGGGGAGGGGTCAGGAGTCCGGGGTTAGGGGTCGGTGGGGGGCTAGGGGCTAGGGGCTGGGGGCTAGGGAGAGGTGAGCTTCGAGCTTCGAGCTACCAGCTACGAGCTTTCAGCCGTCAGCAGTCAGTCGATAGCCGATAGCCGGTAGCTGGTAGCCAAGAGGTGGTGGGGGAGGCTCCTGTGACCTCCCGCGCCGTCAGCGACCAGGTTTCAGTACGTGTAGGGGCGCGATAAATCGCGCCCCTACCATGCCTGGCGGCAGATACCTGACGGCTGAGAGCTCACAACTCGAAGCTCGGAGCTTCCCCAGCCCCCAGCCCCCCACCGACCCCCGACTCCTGACTCCTGACTTTTGACCCCTTCCTAACCCCCAGCCCCTCGTCTGACACCTAATGGCTGACGGCTGATCGCTCCCACTCGTTCAGCCCAGCGGCAGGATCAGGCCGGAGCCGGCTTCGCGAGCCAGGTGAATATCAATCAATTCCATACGCCGTTCGATGGCGAATGCCTCTTGCATTCCCGGACGCGGATCCCGCTCTTCGATGACGCGCGGTCGCCATTGCTTGGCGAGCGCCGCTACTGTCTCCCCACGCACGATAGCAGCGACCTGCGTGGCCGCTCCTCGCGCGCAATGCTCGCCGCCCTCACGAACGATCACCGGGCGGCCGGTTGCGTCGGCGATCGCTTGCTGCCAGGTCGGATGTGCGGAGCCGCCACCGACGAGCGTGATGACTGGTCCGTCAATGCCTTGCCGGTTGAGCGATTGGACGCAGTACGCCAGTCCGGCTGCTACACCGTCCACCGCGGCGCGCAGCAGGGTGTCTGGAGACAGATTGTGCGACGTCATGCCGAAGAGCGCCCCGGTCGCGTTCGGGAGATTTGGCGTGCGCTCCCCATCGAAATAGGGAACGAGGAGTAGGCCGCTCGCCCCAGGTTGAACAGCGCCAGCGCGGTCCAGCGCGGCCACGCGTGGCACGCCGAGCAGATTGGCGACCACATCGAACACGCGGGTGCAATTGAGCATACAGGTGAGGGGGAGAAATCGTCCGGTCGCGTCCGCAAAGCCCGCCACTTCGCCGGTGCGGTCGGCCGTCGGGTGATCGCTCACAGCGAACGCGGTGCCACTCGTTCCGAGACTGATGATCAACTCACCGATCTCGGCGCCGATTCCAACAGCCGAGCCCATATTGTCACCCGTGCCAGGACCGACCGGAATGCCAGCGGGCAGCCCGAGGGCTTCGGCGGCCTGCGCTGTCAGGGTGCCGGCCGGCTGCTCAGGACCGAGGACTTCTGGGAGCCGCAGGCGCTCGGCGTGAAAGTGACCGACGGCCAAGGCCAGGAGATCCCGCCGGACGCGTCCTTGTGCCGGCGACCACCACCCAGAGCCCGATGCTTCCCCGCGATCAGTGACAAGCTGCCCCGTCAACCGGTAGTTGAGGTAGTCGTGCGGCAGGCAGACGGCATCGGTCCGCTCGAGGTCTTGCGGGGCGGTGCGAGCTAGATGGGCGAGCTTGGCAATAGTGATGGAGGACACAAGACGCGTGCCGATCTCGGTCGCGAAGTCCGCAAGCTGATTGAGGCGCTCAGCGTCTGGTGCCGCGTCGACATTGTTCCACAACGGAGCCGGCCGAACCGGCTTCCCCTCGCGGTCGAGCAGCACGCAGCCATGCTGCTGCCCGGCCACCGCGATGCCCCGAACGGCCAGATCCGGGTGGAGCGCGCTCGACACCGCGATCTGCAGTGCCGCCCACCATTCGTCCGGATGTTGAACATCGGCTCCCGAGTGAGGCGCTCGGCCTTCCCCGAGCACCGCGCCTGTCTCAAGATCGACGGCCAGCACCTTGGTCGACTGCGTGCCAGAATCGACCCCCAGCACTACCTCGCGCACTGCTTGCCTCCTTCTGGCGGGTCGTGACTGCCAGTTGTTCGTAGTGTATCCTGCCGAACAGGTTTCCTAACACTCGGCCCGGCTGGGCGTTTTTCCCGTCCCACCGGCACGGGTCTGGCTAAAGGAGCAGCGGTGTTTACGGTTGACTGCGACGTTCACGTTAACGATACGCCAGGCGCACTAGCTCCCTACTGTGACATGCCGTGGCGCCAGTCCCTTGAAGACCTGGATGGCGCCAACTACCCGTACTTGCAAATCCCAGGGTTTGCGCCGAACTTCCGCTTGGATCCGCCCATTCGCGGGATGCATCCCTATCGCTCGGTACTCACTGCCCGCGCCATGCGTCAGGAACTGAGCGAGATCGGTGTTGATGTCGGCATTCTGTTCCCTGACCATCTCTTGCTCTTCGCGGCCATCCCGCATCCGGAGTACGCGCTTGCTCTCTCCCGCGCCTATAACCGGTGGCTGATCGACCGCTGGTTGCATGAAGAGCCGGGCCTGTATGGCGCGCTGCTGGCTTGCCCGCAGGACCCAGAGGAATCCGCGCGTGATATCCAGACATTCGCCAGCGAAGAGCGCATCGTCGCTATTTACCTGCCGACAGCTGGGGTCAATCCCCTGTGGGGCAGCCGCCGCTATGATCCGATCTTCGCTGCCGCCCAGGAGACCGATTTGCCGGTGGTGCTCCACAGCGTCACGGTCGTATCACCAGTGTTTCCGTGCCAGCTTGAGCAGTTCGAGAACCATTTCGCTCGCCAGATGCTCTCGCATTCTTTTGCGATGATGGCGAACCTCGTCAGCATCATGCACACCGGTGTGCCGGCCCGCTTCCCGCGGCTACGCATCGTCTTCACCGAGGCGGGCATTGCTTGGGCCCCGTACATGATGTGGCGCATGGACAAATATCACCATGAGTACCGCCGCATGGTGCCCGTCCTGGAGCGGCGGCCAAGCGAGTACATGCGCGAGCAGGTCTGGATCTCAACTCAGCCAATCGAAGAGCCTGACGATCCCAGCCACCTTGTCGAGACGATTCGGCACATCGGCGAGGATAGGATCGTCTTTGCCTCCGACTGGCCGCATCATGACTTCGATCACCCACGGGCGCTCCTCAAGCTCCCGATGCCACAAGAGACGAAGCGTAAGATTATGGGAGAAAACGCTCTGAACGTCTTCCGCCGGATTCCGGCTCCCGCCGAGACGGCCGCTCAGCCGGTGGAGGGGCGAGACCATGCCTGAGCATGTGATCGGCACCGCGGCGGATTTCCCGCCAGGGTCGAGCCGCGTGGTCACGGTGCGGAATGTCGAGATCGGCATCTTCAACGTGAGCGGAACGCTCTATGCGCTCCCGAATATCTGTCCACACCAATTTGGCCCGCTCTGCCGAGGAAGGGTCAACGGCACGATGATCTGCAACGCCGAGACGGGGTGGAAGCATCAGTGGGTGCGGAACGGGGAGTTCCTTACCTGTCCCTGGCACGGGATCGAGTTTGATATCACCACCGGCCGCGCGCTTGCCAACCCGAAGCTTCGCGTCCGGCAGTATCCGATCACTGTCGATGCGGAGGGATTGGTCAAAATCACGCTGTGAGCAGCTAAGGTTGATCGGGACTAGCCGTGACGACCGGCTTGTGTCGTTCAAGGGGCAAACACGAGGAAGCATCATGGCGAAAACGTGGTATCCGCTCAAGCTGACGTTTCACGTACGCACATACGCCTTCGGTGACCGGCTCATTCCGGACATGCTCGGGAAGCAGGGCGTGCCGGACGGCGTCGTTGCCGAGACGTGGGAGGTAAGCGATTACCGCGACGCCAGGGCAACCGTGACGAATGGACCGCTGGCTGGCCAGAGCTTTCATGATCTGGTGATGGCCAATCCGGACGACATCGTGGGCGCGGGCTGGCGCGGGCCACATTTCCCTCTCCTTGCCAAGTTCCTGGATGCGTCACACCGCTTGCCGGTTCATCTTCATGCCGACGATGCGGTGGCGGCGCGCAAATATGGCGAGCCAAATGGCAAAACCGAAGCCTGGCACATCCTCTGGGCAGCGCCGGGAGCAAGCATCTTGGCCGGGGTGAAGCCGGGTCTTTCCAAGGAGCAACTGGCCGCAGCGTTCAAGGCCGGTGATTTCGATGCGGTGATGCCTCGGTATCCTATCCAGACGGGTGATACGGTCTACGTGCCAGGGGGCGTGCTCCATTCGTTCGGACCCGATACGCTGATCTTCGAGATACAGCAGACATCCGACCTGGGTCAGCATGTGATGCCGGTAGATCTGTATGGGCGCCCGCTTTCTCCAGTGGAGTGGGACGCGAATATCGCCGCGGTGCTTGACGAACTCAGGACGGATTTCTTCCCGAAGCCCAATCCAGGACTTGCGCGGGAAGCTGGCGGCAACCGCTACGTCGCCGGCTGCGCCGGTCCGTACTTCGCGCTTGAGCGCTGGTCCTTGCACGCCCCTCACACCCAGCCGGAGCACCCTGACCGGGCGTTCGTCATCTCGAACGTAGGCGATGCGGTCGAGATAACGTACGCCGGAGGGTCGGATCGGTTAGCGCGAGCGGAGTCATGTGTCATCCCGGCCGCGCTGGGCGAATTCACGATTGTTCCCGACGGTGAGGCCGATCTCATTGTGTGCTACGTTCCACGGCTCATGCGAGACATCGTCGAGCCACTCCGGGCCGCCGGATATTCAGACGAGCAGATCGCTAGCCTGGGCGACATTCCCGATCTGCGCTAGACAGCAGGACGCCGTCGTGCGCAGGCTCCCTGCCAAGTCGCTGTTAGCGCGCGGTTTCTTGTTCTGTGTTTCACGGCGAATGACGCGCGGTCGAACCAGAGGCTGCCTCACGGCTCCTGCTGGCGAGCGCCGATCCCTCGGTTCCCTGCCTCCTGTCGCCTGTTCCCCACTCCATTAGCCGCTACGTTTGAGCCGCCCCGTCCGCTTGGCGTAGCGCTCGCCGAGATGGAAAACCCATAGGCCGAGGGGCACACAGATGATGCCCATCACCAGGAGTGGCCAGATCGATCCCCACAGCGACGCGATACCCTGGCCTTCGAGCAACGCTCCGCGGACTCCCCGGAGCGCATAGGTGACGGGCGAAAACGTGGCCAGCGCCTGCATCCACCCAGGCAGCACCTCGACCGGGTAATAAATGCCGGAGATGAGGAGCAGAAACGAGCCGAAGATCATGGTGACCTGCTGGCCCTTTTCCGGAGAGAGCAGGGGCATGACCGCGGTGACCATGCCAAAGCCGACAAGCGAGATGCTCGCCACGCCGAGAAGCACCAGCGCGGCAAGGAAATTCGCGTGCCCCAGCTCAAGATCGAAGAAGAGCGAGATGAGGCCGAACATCACTGCCGTGCGCACGATGCCATAAATGATCGCGTAAATGCTCGTGCCGATGAGGTGAGTGGCGCGGCTGGCGGGACTCATGAACGTGTATTCGATGGTCCCTTCCCAGCGCTCCCAGCTCACCGTCTCCGATAAGATGTCGAACAGCATCGAAAGATAGCTCCAGAGGAGCGCGCCGATCAGGAGGAAGGTGGTCAACTGCGCTCCTTCCTGGCTAGTTCCCTGTTGCTCAACGCCCTTGCCAATGAAACCGATGCTCATGGCGTTGGCGGCTGAGTAGACAAACCAGACGAGCTCCCACATGAAGTACCGCTTCGTGAGGTAGTAGTTGCGCTGAAGGAATCCCCACGCCGCGATCAGCTCGTTGAGCCACGCTGCACGGCGCGGGATGAGTGTCTGATGCATTATGCTGCTGCCTCCTGGTCTTCATGCGCTTCGGCGTCCTCGAAGCTCGAACCGGTCACCGCCATGAAGACTTCTTCAAGATTCGGCACATGACCGTTGCTTTGATACCGGTGCTTCAGTGCCAGCGGATCGTCAAGCTCAACAATGCGCCCGTTGACCATAATTCCCACCCGATCGCAGAGACTCTCGGCCTCATCCATGTCGTGCGTGCAGAGGAGGATCGAGGCGTCATGCTCGCTGCGGATCGACCGGATCACTGCCTGAACGTCCTTCTTGCTGCGCGGATCGAGCCCCGTCGTTGGCTCATCGAGGAGCATTAGCATGGGACTCGTCAGGAGCGCTCGGGCAAGCGCGACCTTCTGCTGCATGCCACGGGAGAGATGCTCCATGGGCTCGTGCGCGCGTTTCATATCGAAGCCCATTTCTGCGAGAATTGCTTCAATCCGAGGGCGTGCCTCGCTCGTGGTCACGCCGTAGAACTTGGCGCTGTAGAGCAGGTTTTCCCAGGCTGAGAGCTTCTTGAAGAAGCTTGCCTCAACGCTCACCCGATTCATCATGCGCTGAGCGGCACGCGGATGCCGCAGTGCATCCACGCCGAAGACCCGGACCATGCCGTGGTCTGGCAAGATGAGTGTGGAAATGACCCGCACCAGCGTGCTCTTTCCGCTGCCATTCGGACCGAGAATACCGACAACCTCTCCTCGCCCAACAGTGAGCGAGACGCCAGCCAGCGCGGTAATGGTCTTGCCACGCCGCTTGGTGAAGCGCTTCATGACGCCGACGAGCTCTAAGGCGTTGGGTTGATTCATTGCACTGTCCCTTTATCTCTGGTTCGCTCATACCAACCGTTGTGCCGCGGGCAAAAAAACTCCCGGGCGCTTGCTGCCCGGGAGTCGTGCTGCTGCTGAGTCGCGTCTGTCTGACGGTTCGAGCCGTCACAACCGAGGTGGCGGGTCAAGCAGGGCGCACTCCTCCCTGGGCAACGGGCGCATCCGCGTTGCGAAGAGCCAGCCCGGCACCCCCGCGTCGCAGATGGCGATCAGTTCCCCGATGGGATTCATCGTCCACCCTCCCTTGACAGGCCCATCCTGCCAGCGCACGTAGCCTACGGGACTCGTGTCGTCATGTCAACCATGAGAGGCGGAGGCGCTTCGGCGATTGGGACGAAGTTCATAAGCTTGCGCGATACCATCGCCAAATGATCCAACGCTCTGCAACCATGCTGCATGCGCAGGAATGATGATCGGACGTCGTTGCCACGCCCAACAAACGAGCGGCGATTGTAGGATCGCCGCTCGTTGCATGCTCGCTGAAAAGGAATGTCCGCTAATCGCGGAGGACGCCCATGCGGAACCGGGCGAATGAAAGCCGGAGCGTGCGCTGCCGGCGCCGCCGAGTAACGGTGGAAGCACTAGTGCCGCCCGAGCTGGCATGAGCGGATCCGCCCGAGCTACTCGCTGCCACCACACTACCGGCCGTCGCTGAGCCGCCATTCCCACCTACTGCCACGCTGCCTCCACCACCGGAGCCGGCGCCCGCATTAGCGTCGCCACCGTTTCCAGCGATGGCATCACCACTGATTGCATCCCCTCCATTGCCCCCCGCGCCACCGGCACCACCATTGCCGCCCGCGCCTGCGCCCGCGGTGGCCGTGCCACCATTCGCGCCTGTGCCCGCACCGCCGCCACCTGTGCCAGCGGTCGCGTCGCCCCCGTTTCCGCCGGAGTTGCTCCCTCCGGTGACGTTCTGACCGGAAGTTGAGCCGCTGGATGCACCGCCACCACCGGCACTGCCGCCAATTCCATCGCCGCCGGTACTCGAGCCACCGGTTGCGGCTCCTCCTCCACCGTCGCCCGCGGCATTGTTGCCGCCGTTCGTCTCGCCGGTGGCGTCTCCCCCGTCGGTGCCTTCCTCCTGAGCAAGGATTTCTGTCAAGCGGCCCGAAGTGAGCAGCGCGGCCAGTGCAAGTGAGCCTCCTGTCGCCATGCGCAAGAAGGCGCGCCGCGATGTCGCGCTATCGCCAAGCTGATCGGTGTCGAGTGTCACTGGCGGCCCTCCTTGCCCTTCCTCATTCGCGGCAGCATGCCGCCGGATGTCTCTGCCTCCTCCTTCGAGAGGAGCGCCCGGCTTGCATCAACGCTATTCCCACGGCCTCGGTAACATCGCCGCACCACGGCATCGTCCGTTTGTCACCCTATCACGCGGGAGTCCGAAACGCAAGACATCCGATCGGGTGAGTCGGGACAGATTCAGGAATCAGGACCGGCGGCTGATGCGCGTGCTGCGTCGCTCCCTGCCCCAAGGCGAGCCAGATCGTGGAGTTCGTCTTTGGCGTGGTCGTAGAGGCGACGGTAAATGTCGTAATACGGCTGGTAGCAGGCGTGCTCGTCCGCGCGTGGCTCCAACCGCTCGGCAATGGCTACCCATTCTTGGGTGAGGATCGCTTGGTCGGGGATGATGCCGCTCGCGACTCCCGCCAGGAAGGCATCGCCGTACGACGCGCCAACCGTTCGAGCGGGGACATCCTGGGCGATCCCGGTGACATCGGTCACGATTTGCAGCCACAGCCGGTTGTTGGCGCCGCCACCCACCGCGACCAGGCGCCTTGGGGTGGCGCCCATCCCTTGCAGCGTCTCCAGATTGTGCCGCACGCCGAAAGCCGTGCCTTCGAGAATCGCCCGGTAGAGATGCGCGCGGGTGTGCGAAAGGGTGAGACCGGCAAACACGCCACGGGCAAGCGGGTCGTTGATGGGAGTGCGCTCTCCACTGAAATAGGGGAGGCAGACGAGTCCCTGGGCACCGGCTGGGATGCGAGAGGCGAGATCGGCAAGGGCAGCGTAGGCATTGGGACCGCCAGCGGCTTCAGCCGCCCGCTCGGGGAAGCCAAATTCGTCGCGGAACCAGCGGGTGAGCGCGCCAGACGTCGCCATGCCCCCGGCGATGTCGTACAAACCAGGGAAGCAATAGCCCGTGGCCCACATGCGTGGATCGGGAACGGGGCGATCCGTTACGAGGATAAAGAACATGGTGGTGCCATACATCACCATCATGTCCCCAGGTGACACCACGCCGACGCTTACAGCTTCAGCCGCGGCATCTACGGCACCCGCGGTGACGGGCGTGCCGGGACGTAGCCCGGTTTCGGCGGCCGCGGCGGGCGTGACGCTGCCCGCGACCTCATTCGACCATTGCAGCCGTGGGAGGCGATCAATCTCCGTCACAAAGCTGCTATAGCGGTCATCCCATGCAAGCCGGTGAATGTCGATCAGCGGTGTGAAGTAGCTGGCGGTATGGCGGTCGATCACGTATTCCCCGGTCAGCCGGTAGATGAGGTATGAACTGGCGGTGAGGAATTTGTGCGTGCGCGCAAAGATTTCCGGCTCATGCCGGCGCAGCCAGACGATCTTCGGCCCAACCGCCTGGGTGGTCAGCGCCATGCCACCGAGGGCGAAGATCGCTTCCTCGCCGATGCGCGCGTTGAGCCAGGAAATCTCCTCGGCCGCGCGCGTGTCGATGCCGTACAGGATGCCTGGCCGGAGAGGGCGGCCGTCACGGTCTACCGGCAGCAGGCAGGGGCCAATCGCGCTGACTGCGACCGCCCCGACATCATCCCCACGGTACTCGCCAGCGAGAAGCTGCCGGCACAAGCTGGCACACTCGCCCCACCAGATGCGCTCCGGATCGTGCTCCGCCCAGCCTGGCCGGGGGATGCTCAGATCATGCTCGATCGTTGCCGTAGCGAGGACTTCACCGTCCGGCGTGCACAACACGCCCTTCGCGCTGTAGGTGCCGATATCAATGCCGAGAAGGAGATCTCCTGCCATACCCTCCGCTCCATGCCTTGATAGCGGGATAATACCAACCGGTGCCCGCTGGCATGCAGCACCGGGACCGAACAACGAGCCGGCTATCAATCGCATGAGGAGCGAAGGAACGATTTCCGTGGAGCGACACTTCAGAGAGTCAGGAATTCAGCGTGTTGCCGTCATCGGCGCTGGCACGATGGGCGCACAGATTGCGTCGTTAGCCGCGCAGAGCGGGCGTATTGTCGCGCTGCACGATGTGAGCGCCGAGGCATTGCACCGTGGCCTGGAGCGCGCGCGGACGGAGATTTTGCCCGCGATTGCGGCGTCGGGGATGCTGGCTGAGGCTCCCGCTGGGGCGACTGAGCGCTTGCACGCCGCTCCCGATCTCGCCGAAGCAGTGCGCGAGGCGGAGCTGGTCATCGAGGCTGTGCGCGAAGACGTGGAGACGAAACGGCAGGTGTTCGCCGAGTTGTCCCGGCTCGCGCCGCGAACCACGATACTGGCGACCAATAGCTCGTCGCTGCCGTCGGCTCCCTTGGCCGACGTTGTCGAAGGACCGGAGCGGGTGCTGAACATGCACTTTTTTGCCCCGGTGTGGGTACGCTCGATGCTGGAGTTGATGAGCAGCGGGCAGACGAGCGAAGACGTGATGCGGCGGGCGCGCGCGTTCGGGCGCTCGCTCGGGCTCGTGACGGCAGTCGTGCGGGGGCAGAGCAAGGGGTTCATCATCAACCGGATCTGGCGGGCGGTGAAGCGGGAATCGCTGCGCGTGGTGGATGAAGGGGTGGCCGATCCTGAGGATGTTGACCGGCTCTGGATGATGTTTTTCCAGACGAAGTACGCTCCCTTTGGCATCATGGACATGGTGGGACTTGACGTGGTTGCCGACATCGAAGCGTCGTATCAGGCCGTCTCGCAGGATCCCACTGAGGTGCCGTCGCCCACGCTGCACCGGCTGATCGCAGAAGGCAAGCTCGGGGAAAAGACGGGCCAAGGGTTCTATACGCATCCCAATCCGGCGTACTTGCGGCCGGATTTTCTGAGGGGCGAGGACGAATAGCGTGCGAGCGCCGCGGGACGTGGGATAGCGGAGGAGGAGCAGCGGGTCATGTTCGTCGTGGTCTTTCTGGTCAAGAAGAAGCCGGGGATGAGCCAGGAGGAGTTTGCGCGGTACTGGCTGAACGAGCACACGCCCTTGACGGCGAAGGTGCCGGGGCTGCGTGCCTACCGGTGTTATCCGGCGATCGGCCATCCCGCCGATCAGGCGGAGCCGCCCTTCGATGCGGTCGCGATCTGCGGCTTCGATGACGAGGCGGCCTGGCGGCGGGCCGAGCAGAGCCCGGAGTTCGCGGCCGCGATCGCGGATGCCCCGAATTTCCAGGACACGGCGGGCACGATGGCCTTCTTCGCGGAAGAGCACGTGATCGTGTGAGTCCCATGTCTTCATGGGCTCCGGAACAGCCGGCATCGCTGCGGTAGGTACGCACGTCCGGAGCAGAGGTTCACAGCCTGCACCGCATGGCTATCGCGCGGAGCTACTGTCCCCGCGCGAGTGTGATGAGCCTCGTCTCGAACGAAGAACAGAACCGCGAATGATGAGAACGACACACGGGCACCGCACATGGGTGCCCGTGCGCCGACCTGGGTTGGGGGATCGTCAGAGCTTGTTGGTGACGAGCTTGCAGATTGCGCGCAGCGTCTCGAACACGCCATGACCGGTGACCGCGACTGCCTCGAAGCGCGGCACGCGGATCGTATTCAGGTAGCGATCGAGCACCGGCACCGGCAGAGCATTCGGCAGATCCATCTTGTTGTATTGCATGACGAGGGGGAAATCGAGGAACCGTTTGCCCTGCGCGGTGATGTTTTGGGCAAGCTCCCGCAGGCTCTGCAGGTTGTCCTGCAGCCGCTCGCGCTGTGCGTCGGCAACGAAGACGACACCATCCGCGCCGTTGAGCACCGCGATTCGTGTCCGCTCGTAGAGGACCTGGCCAGGCACCGTATAGAGATGGAAGCGAATCGTGAAGCCGTGCACCTTGCCTAAATCGAGTGGCAGAAAATCAAAGAACAATGTCCGCTCGGTCTCCGTGGCGATGGATAACAAATCGCCCTTGGTGCCTGCCGGAATCTTGCTGTGGATATATTGCAGATTCGTCGTCTTGCCACAGAGCCCAGGGCCGTAGTACACGATCTTCCCGTGTATCTCCCGGGCAGCGACATTGATGAGCGCCATAATGCCTTTCCTCAGCCCATCACTTCTCGGTTTCGTCCCGGAAGAGAAGGTCGATCGTATCGTTCGCGATGCGCATCAGGCCAGTATC
>JBHOQQ010000096.1:0-47832 GCA_042408955.1 Thermomicrobiales bacterium | reverse complement strand
TTGCCGTCATTGCGGGGCCTTAGCCAAACGATCCCGGGCTCCGCCACAACCTGATGGCAAACGCAAAGGATGGTGCCTTCGCGCTTGTTTGCCGAGTGCACATGGCAGCGCACCACCTGTTTGGTGCTCGGCAGCGGACATCGCGCCACTGCCACCCGACGCCAGCCGCCATGGCAAGTCTCGACCGGCTACTTGCCGACTACTTCCTCCAAATGCTGGACGGCGTCTCCGACCGTTCGGATATTCTCAGCGTCCTCGTCCTTGATCTCGATATTAAACTCCTGCTCGATCGCCATGATCACTTCGACCAAATCGAGCGAGTCGGCATTCAGATCGCCGATGAACTCGGCGTCCATGGTGACCTTGTCCTCGTCGACTCCGAGCCGCTCCGCAACAATGCTGCGGACTCGCTCAAAAACTGTTGCCAACCGAACCACCTCCTGCCAAATGGCCGTTGTGTCTCCCGGCCCGTTGTTGCGGCCATCTGCCTCGCTCGTGCTCGCGGCGAGTGGCCCTGCCTCCCCATCCGTACCAAACGCCGGCCGCGGGCTGGTCCGCGTTGGTTCATCCCCATGCCGCTGGCCCGCGTCGCGTTCGTTGCTTTGGATGATACACGACCGTCGAAATCGGAACCAAGCCGCGGTGTTCTCTTCCTCATGCTTCGACGGTTGCAAGCTCCATCGGGATGTAGTCAACATCGTAGCCAAAGTGTCGCGGACCCCAGACGGCAAGTGCCTCCGGCGTACGCATGATCTCCGGCACGGAGACGGCCAGGACTTTGACTCGCTGGCCGTAGCGGAGCTCCTCCGTCGTGATCGGCTCTGCCGTCTCGCTGTCAAGGATGCAAATCAGATCGGGCACGATCGCGAGGACGCGGTCTCCTACCCGAGCGATGAGATTCTCATTCTGGAACTCAATCTCCATCGTCTCTGGCACGCGGCCAACGACGTCGAGCTCTTGAATGCGAACAGTGCCCTTGGCAAAGCCTTCCGCTGTCCGCCGGAAGACCTCGACAATCTTACCGTGGAAGATCACGCGAGCTACACGATAGCTCGTCTCCGAGAGCGTGCTCATCAGATGGGCGAACGGGTCGAGGTGATGCTCCCGTGCATGCCGAATGGCGCGCCCGACCTTGAGTCCGATGCCGATGGTGCCGCGCACGGAGACGCGCTTGGCCGTCGCGCCGTCCATCGGATACTCCGCGATATAGGCGACACCGCCCATGCGAATCGTGAGTCCCCGCGCCAGCCATTCCATCATCACGTTGTCATGGGTGTCAATGATCGCCTGATCGTGGTGATCGTTGGTGATAGCCAGCGGCGTTCCTGAGACGCCATAGATGTGAAAGGTCTCATGCTGAAGCTCAGGAAAGGCGCGGCCCATCCCATCGGCGTCTATGACCGGGATACCGAGGCGCAAACCGACAACCAGGGGGATCATCGAGTTGACGCCTCCGGCTTCGATCGGCATGGTGGCAAACGCCTTCCGTCCAAGACGGCGCTCAAGCGCTCGCAGCGACTCCGCGGCTTCCCATCCCTCGGGTAGCTTCTCCACGATGCACGTGGGAGCACCCATCATCGCTGTCGGGATAACCAGCGCGTCGTCTGGCACGTCATCGAGATCGAGGAGCTCAAGGTCGCGGCCGGTGTCCCGCATGGCCCGCTCAACCATCAGGCGGCCAACGTACGGATTTCCCCCGCCGCCAGTCCCGAGGAACGCCGCTCCTCGCGCGAGGTCTGGAAGATCGTTGATCGTCAGTCGCAGTCCCATGGTTCCCTCGTTCTGAAATGACAATAATCGCGATGGGCGATGCGCTGCTCCGTCACCGTGCGACGCAGCCGAATCGCTCCTCGACCGGTACGTAGTCGATGTCGTACCCGAAGTGCCGTGGTCCGCCAAGCGCCAATCCCTCGGGCGTTCGCCACTTCGGATCGCAGGGGATGCCGATGATGGTCACCCGGAATCCATAGCGCAGGTTTTCGGTGGTGATCGGCTCGCCGCGCTCGGTATCCAAAATGGCGATCAGATCGGGCACCGAGGCGACCACTTCATCGTGCTCGATGGCGACAAGGTGCTCATTCTGGAACCGGACAACCATTGCCCGGCCAGCGAACGCATCCAGTCCAGCGATGCGGGTTTCGCCAAGCGCCCAGCCGCGCTGGGTGCGGCGCTGCACATCGACGATGCGGCCAGCAAATAACCGGAAGCCGCGTGTCGCGCGCAGCACGGCCTCAATGGGATCATCATGCTGCTGCCGGGCCTCGCGGATCGCCCGGCCCACGGTTTCCGCGTAGGTGACGCTCCCGAGGATGGCGGCTTCCTTGAGGTCGCGAACCGTCACGGGATAGCCGACGCCGCCAGCGATCGCTCCCATCTCGACGGCGACTGGCCGGGCGAGGCGCTCGGCCCAAGTGTTGTCAATCGAATCGATGATTGCCACATTGCCATGCTCATCCGCCACGGCAAGCGGCGCGGCCTGGTGGCCGTAGAGGGTGAGGGTGACCAGTTGAAGCTCCGGAAAGGCACGGCCCATGCAATCGCCGTCGATCACGGGCAGGCCCAGCGCCCGGCCGACCGCAAGCGGGATCACCGAGTTGACGCCCCCGATCTCCGCAGGCATGACTGCGCCGATCGGCCGGCCGAAATACCGCGACATCGCGTGGTAGGCACGGACGATCTCGTCGGTCATGGTAATCCGCTCCAGGTACGGTACTGGTGAGCCGATCGCGAAGGGCAAAGCCACGAGGGTGTCGTCCGGTAGTTCGTCGACCGAGACCAAGGGCAACGGGCCATGTTGCTTGATGGCTTGCAGCGCAGCGAGTTTCCCCAGGTACGGATCGCCCCCGCCACCGGTTCCGAGCACGGCCGACCCGATCGCAATATCCTCAATCTGCTGGCGGTCAAGGAGTCGCACGCGCTTCCCTTTCAGTCGCCGGTCGTGTGCTGACGATCACGGATCCTGCCGTCCTGGTTCTTCCCAGAACGTCAGCTCTTTGGTCGTGATCGGCTTTGGCGCGTTTTCCCGCAGCGCGCGAGCCACTGGCCGAGGATGCCCGACCATGAGCAGCAACTCAGGGATGAGATGCGGCGGGAGTCCGAGCACGGTCGAGACACCGGTCTTGCTGAATGAGGTGACGGGACAGGTGCCCAGGCCGAGCGCGTGGGCCATGTTCATCATATTCTGCGCCGACGTGCCCGTATCGACCCAGTGGATATAGGTGCCTTCCAGCTTCCAGTGCTGCCGGGCCGCTGCCTCAGTGTCGGTGAGCAAGACGATGAGCGCGGGCGGCTCGGTGAGCATGCCCGGAGAGAACATGCGCACGAGGTGGATCTTGTGCCGGTCACGGGTGATGAGGAATCGGTGCGGGTGCATGTTGCCGCCGTTGGATGCCCACCGGCCGGCCTGCGCAAGCTTCCAGAGATCGGCGTCACTGACGGGTTCATCGGTGAACGAGCGCACCACCCGGCGTGTCTTGAGCACCTGGAAGAATTGCTCGGGGTCGCAGCCTGCGGTCATGCATGAGCCTCCTGGCCGTCGCTGGCGGCCGCAGTCTCAAGCCGCCGAGCCTCGGCAGCCACCATCGCTGGCGCGGTGCGAACGAAATCGAAGAAGGCATCAAGGTCCCACATCATCCAGACTTTTTTCGTGTCTAATTCAGACTTAAATGCCTGCAAGAAGGCACCGGTCCGTTGCAGGTCCTTCTTGAGCATGAAATCCATCATGCGGCTGGTCGCGTCCAGCAGCCGGAAGATGGCGTAGTGGCTCGGCTCCGTCAGAGAGATCTCGGCAGAGGCGACCAGGTACGCGATGATCTCCAGCGCCTCATCTTCTGTTAGCGCGCACGCCGGGGCAGGCGTCTCGCTCATGGTGATGCTCCTCCTCCCTTGCCAGCAGGTGGCGTGCCGCGGCCGGTGCCTAGGACGCTGACGCCGCGACGGCGCCGAAGCGTTGCTCGACTGGCACGTACGGAACGTCGTACCCGAAATACGCCGGACCAACGAGGGATAGCCCCGCCTCTGTCCGCCAGCGTGGATCGCAAGGGATCCCGAGCACGACAACGCGGAAGCCATAGCGCAGGCTCTCGGTCGTGATTGGCTCACCGGTCTCGGCGTCAAGAATCGTAATCAAGTCTGGCGTCATGACCAGTGCGTCGCTATCCACGCGCGCGATGAGGAATTCGTTTTGGAATGCCACGCGCAGCGTTTGCCCGTCGTACTCGTCCACGCCAGCGATGGCGGCCTCTCCACGGGCGAAGCCGGTCTCGGTCCGGCGGCGGACATCGGTCACCTTGCCACGCCAAACAACATACCCACCGGTGACGCGGCGGACCGCATCAACGGCGTCGGTGTGGGAGCGGTGCGCCTTGCGGATGGTTCGCCCGATTTCCTCGATCTTCGAGATCGTCCGGAGCACGCACGCCTCCTTGACCTGCTTGCCGGTCATGGGATAGAGGGCGATCATCGCCGTGCAGCCCATGTCGATCGTAATCGTCCGTGCAAAGGTTTCCGTCCAGCGGTTGTTGATCGTGTTGAGGATGGCGCTATTGCCTTTCTCGTCGGCAAGCGCCATTGGCGTCGCCGTGATGCCGTACATCGTCGGGGTGCACATTTGGATCTCGGGGTAGGCGCGCCCCATCATGTCTGCGTCAACGAGGGGAATGCCCAGCCGGGCGGCAACGATGAAGGGCGTGGTAGAATTGAGGCCGCCGGCTTCACACGACATGGTCGCGGCCGCCTTTCGGCCGAGATAGGCTTGGAGCGCTTCGAACGCGGTGACGATCTCCGTGCCGCGCGGCGTTTTTTCTAGCATGACCGTCGGCGCGCCCATCATTGCCGAGGGAATGACCAGCGCGTCGTCGTCAAGTTCCTCGGGGTCCAAAAGCTGGACCGGGCCATGCCGGCGGATCGCTTCCTGGGCCATGAGCTTGCCAATGTACGGGTCGCCGCCGCCTCCGGTCCCCAAGACGGCGGCACCCAGGGCAATATCCTCTAATTGCTCAGCGGTGATGAGACGCATCTCAATGCTCCTGCGCGGAATACATCGTCCACGACTCGTGCCGGATTCTCGCTCATCTGGTGAGCGTCAGGTCCCCGACGGCCTTGACCCTGATCCGCGTGGCATTCCCCGGCAGATAGGTCAGGGGTACATCCTCGACATCGACGATCTGCACGGTCTTCGGATCGGCCCCCGCCTCGATGGCCTTGGAGCTTGCCTCGGCCTTGGCATCGTCCAAGGCGGAATCGCGCGATTTACCATCGAGCGAGTAGACACGATCAACCTCGCCGGAAATCTGGGCGATGGCCGCACCGACAGCGTTCGCGGCTTCATAGTGCGGCGGTTTGACCATTTCCGAGGCACCCGCGATCGTTCGGGAGACGAGAATGCTGCCGCCGCCGACGATGATGACGGGCACCGGCTCGGCGCTGGTCTTCATGCGATCGACCGCGGTCTCAACCATGACCTGAATCCGTTCCAGTGCCTCCTGAACGAATGCACGGTCAAGATGCGCGACGCGCGCTGGGTCGCCGATGCTGGCGATGCCCGCCGCCACGGCGATGTCGGTCGTGGTGAGGATGTCTCCTCCAAAGATCAGTGCTTGCTCGGTGATGCGGTACCCAACGCTCTGAGGGCCAATCGTCAGCGGATCGCGCTTGACGAGTGAACCACCACCGAGACCGAACGAGTAGACATCCGGCATGCGGAAATTCGTGCGGACACCACCGATATCCACCGCGACACTGGCCTCGCGGGGGAACCCGTGCGTGAGTGCCCCGACGTCGGACGTCGTGCCGCCGATATCAACCACCATCGCATCCTTGAGGCCCGAGAGGAACGCGGCGCCGCGCATGGAGTTCGTAGGACCAGAGGCGAAGGTCAGCACCGGATACTGCTCGGCGAATTCAGCGCTCATCAGCGTGCCGTCGTTCTGCGTCAGATACAGGGGCGCGGTGATGCCAAGCTCAGCGATGGCCCGCTTGAACGCGGCAACGGTTTCTCGTGCAAGCTGCCGCAGACACGCGTTGAGAATGGCCGCATTCTCTCGTTCCAGCAGGCCGATCCGGCCGATCTCGCTGGAGAGTGTGACGTGTGCACCAGGTACCTCTTGCTCCAGGATGGCTGCTGCTTCCCGCTCCATCAGCGGATTGACGGGCGAAAAGACGGAAGAGACCGCGATCGCTTGGATGCCCTTTGCAGCGATTTCGGCGGCGACGCGCTTGATCTCGTCCGGATCGAATTTGCTAATCTCCCGCCCGTCAAATTCATAGCCGCCGTGACAGAGGTAGGTGTGGCGGCCGAGTGTTTCGGCGAGGTCGTCCGGCCAGTCCACCATCGGCGGCAACGCGGCCGTCGCGGGCAATCCAAGGCGGACGGCTGCCGTCGGTTGCAGGCGCCGGCGCTCGACGACCGCGTTGGTGAAGTGCGTCGTGCCAATCATCACGCCAGCGATCTGCGTCGTCTCGGTGCTGGAGGTCTCCAGCACGTGGCGCAGTGCCGTGGTGATGCCCGTGGTGACGTCTGGCGTTGTCGGCGTCTTGATCTTGGCGACGACCCGCAAGCCATCCATCAGCACGGCATCGGTGTTCGTTCCACCGACGTCAATCCCAATCCGCAAGCTCATGCACGCTACCCTTTCTTCTGTGCTATCTGGCGCATCCAGATCGTGCGCTTCCCAACCTGCAACGACCTACCGCCTCGCGGGGCCGGCACAGCCTGCCCGCCAGCATGCTTCCGCCCGGCGCATACTGCTGCAGTGCGGCAGCACCCATGTTCGCGTTAGCCATCCGCGGCCGGCGCCAGCGCCTCGTCAGCGATGGCAGCAACCTCATCTACGTGATCCTGGCCAACGACCACCAGTGGCTTTCCGCCCAGATCGTACTGGGGAATCGGAATCTCTCCCCGAATCGAGCGAATGCACGCGACGCGATGGCCGGGTTGTGCTTCCCAGAGCTCCATCGGCATCGTCCGGCATTCATCGGTTGCAAAAGGACAGCGCGTCACCAGGCGGCAATGGCGTGGTGGCTCGATCGGTGATGGAATCTCGCCCTTGAGGACGATCCGTTCCCGCCGCTCCAGCGGATTCGCCGGCGGCACGGCGCTCATCAGCGCCATGGTATACGGATGCCGAGGCTGCGTGAAGAGCTGGCGCGTCGGGCCGATCTCGATGATCTGCCCGAGGTACATCACGGCCACGCGCGTGGACAGATAACCAATGACCGACAGATCGTGGGAGATAAAGAGGTAGGTCAGGTTCTTCTCGCGCTGAAGTCCCCGGAGCAGGCGGATCAGCTTGGCCTGAACCGAAACATCGAGCGCGGATGTGGGCTCATCGAGCACGATGAGCGAAGGATCGGTCGCAAGCGCGCGGGCAATCCCGACGCGCTGTTGCTGACCGCCCGAGAGCTGGTGCGGGAAGCGAGCCATGTGCTCCGGCTTGAGCCCCACACGCTCGAAGAGCTCGGCAGTGCGCTCTCGCGCGGCGCGCCCTTTTGCGATGCCGTGCAAAACGATCGGCTCGAGGACGGTTTCCCCTGCCGTCCGGCGCGGATTGAGTGAGTCGTAGGGATCCTGGAAGACCATCTGAATCGAGCGCCGGACCCGCCGCAGCTCATCGAACGAGAGCGTATCCAGCCGTTTCCCATCGAAGGTGATGGCACCCGAGGTTGGCCGTTCCAGCAGCGTCACGCATTTCCCAACCGTGCTCTTGCCCGAGCCGCTCTCTCCCACGAGGCCAAGGGTCTCACCTGGAAAGAGCTCCAGCGTGACATCGTCCACGGCATGGAGCATGCGGCGGGCGAATAACCCGACCCGAATCGGGTAGTACTTCTTCAGAGACTCAACGCGAAGTAGCGACGTCACGGGCTACGTCCTCAATATGATGGCAGGCGGCGTAATGACCGGGTGAGATCTCCTGACGTACGGGCGTCTCCTGGCTGCACCGTGGCGATGCCCAGCGGCACCGCGGGTGAAAGGGGCACCCTGACGGCCGGTGAATGAGATCGGGAACATTGCCGGGGATGGTCGGGATGTCGGTATCCACGGCAAGGTTGGGCCGGGATGCGAGCAAGCCAATCGTGTATGGATGGCGCGGCGCGGTAAAGAACTCGCGGACAGGTGCCTCTTCGACGACGCCACCGGCGTACATCACCATGATCCGGTCGCATACCTCAGCAGCCATGGCCAGGTCATGCGTGATGACGATAACGCTCATTCCAGTAACGTCGCGCATTTCCTTGAGCAACTGGATGATCTGATACTCGATCGTGACGTCGAGCCCGGTGGTGGGCTCGTCGGCGATGAGCAGCTTTGGCGAGCAGGAGATCGCCATGGCAATCATGACGCGCTGGGCCATCCCGCCAGAAAGCTGGTGCGGATACGACCGCATGCGGCGTTCTGGTTCCGGGATGTGCACGACGCGAAGCAGGCGAATGGCTTCTTGCCAGGCGTCGCGCTTGCTCATCCCCTGCCGGTAGCGGAGCACCTGGGCGATCTGCTCGCCGACCGGGATCAGCGGATTGAGCGATGAGCGAGGATTTTGGAAGATCATCGAGATCTCCTTGCCCCGGATCTCGCTCATCTCGTCCTCGGAGAGGGTGGTCAGATTCCGGCCGTTGAAGTGAATCTCACCACCGACGATGCGTCCCGGATGCTTGAGCAAGCGGACAATGGAAAAGCCGGTCACGCTCTTGCCAGAGCCGCTTTCCCCAACGAGCCCGACGATTTCTCCCGCATCAACATGGAGATTCAGGCCATCCAGGACCTTAGCGACGCCTTTGCGCGTGAAGAAATAGGTCTGGAGCCCGCGGATCTCCAGCAACGGTGACGCGGAGTCTGGCCGGGTAGCTACCTGGGATGGTGCAACGCTAACCATGAGCAATCCATCACGTGCGCACGAGGTAATTCTCGCCGCTCACTAGCCTATCCCCGGCGCCGCGGGTCGAGAATCTCCTGCAGACCGTCACCAATCAAGTTGAATCCGAGCACGGCCACCGCGATTGCAAGGCCGGGGAACGTGTACATCCACCAATGCCCTTGCAAAAAGTCCTGGAAGCCAAGTTGAATCATCGCGCCCCACTCGGCCTTCGACGTTTCCACGCCGAGGCCGATAAACGACAGACCGGCCGATTCGAGGATCGCCCAGCCGAATTGGAGGGTGGACTGGACGAAAATCGGCGCCAGGCAGTTCGGGATAAGATGACGGGCAAGGATCTGACGGTGGGGCAGACCGATGGCTCGCGCCGCCATGGCGTACTGGCTGGCCTTGGCCGAGAGCATGACGCTGCGCATGAGCCGCGCGTACCCGGGAATGTTGAGCACCGACGTGGCGATCACCACCGTGCTGACGCCAGGGCCAATGGCATAGGCGATACCCATGGCAAAAATGAAGCGCGGGAATGCCTGAAGAATATCCATGCCGCGCATCGAAACCTCATCGGTTAGCCCGCCAATGTACGCCGAGATGGCCCCGATAATGGTGCCAATGACCATCGAGATGACGACAGCGGCGAGGGCGATGGTCAGATCGAGCCGAGCCCCGTAAATCACCCGAGATAAGATGTCCTGGCCGAATTGATCGGTGCCGAAGGGGTGTTTCCAACTCGGCGGCTGCGCCACCAAGTCGAAGTTGATCCCGTACGGCTCATACGGCGCGATCACCGGCGCGAAAAACGCGCAGATCAATAAGATGCCGACAAGTGCAAAACCGGCCAGCGCGGTCGGATTGCGGCGCAGCGCGTGCCACACATCCCCGAGCCGCTCGGTCAGCGGGGGGCGGAGCGCCATGGCGCGCTGCTCGGGGCCTTCTCCGCGGACGCCGCCGATCGCCGCTGGTTGCGCGTGCGTTTGCGCCATCGCTCAGAACTCCACTCGCGGGTCAAGGACCGCTGTCAGCACATCGACCGCCAGATAAATCAGCATGTAGATCGTTGTTGCCAGGATAATGAAGCCCTGGATTGCTGGGAAGTCGCTTCCCATGATGGCATCGAACGAATATTTGCCAAGACCTGGCCAAGTAAAGATGTATTCGACCAACACTTCTCCGCCGATCGCATAGCCAAAAACAGCGGCAATCAACGTCAAAACAGGGATCAGGGCGTTCTTGAACGCGTGCCGGAAGAGGATGACGTGTCCCGGTAGCCCGAGCGACCGGGCCGTCCGGACATAATCCGATTCCAGCGCATCAATCATCATGGCGCGCGTCATCCGGGCGATCGGCGCCATGGCGACGAGTCCGATGGTGGTGACCGGGAGAATCAGCGCCCGGACGGCTTCCTTGAACGTGTGCCAGTCACCGTGAAGGAGCGCGTCGATCGTGAATAACCCGGTGATCCGGTCCGGTTCTTCCATGCCAATCGGAAGCCGGCCAGCCGGACCGGGTAACCAGCCGAGCCGGGTGTAAAACGTGGACAGCAGCACCAGCGCAATCCAGAAAATCGGCATGGAGACGCCGAGCACAGCCAGCACGCGCGCCGCGTGGTCGATGACCGTCCCGCGCTTGACGGCCGAGATGACGCCAAGTGGGATTGCCAACCCAATTGCCAGCATCATGCCGTAGATCACCAATTCGAGGGACGCCGGCAAGCGGTCCTTGAGATCGGTGAGCACAGGTTGATTCGTTTGATAGGAGACACCCATGTCCCCATGGAGAAGGTCGACAAGGTAGTTCCAAAATTGAACATAGAACGGGTCGAGCAGTCCCGCCTCACGCTTCATTTCTTCAACGCGCTCATCACTCGCATAGGGCCCGGCGACGCGCTCAATCGGATTGCCGGGCACGATGCGCGTCAGAACGAAGGCGATGAAAAGGGCGCCAAGGAGCACGGGAAGAAGAAAGAGCAAGCGGCGCAGAACATAGCGAAGCAGGCGCATCTGGGGTCCTCACCCCTAGCCCCCTCCCCCAGCAACCGGGGGAGGGGGAACGCGAACGCGCGGGCGCTAGGCCCCCGCGCGGCGGAAGTGGTAGTACCGCGGCAGCTCGTCGTTGTAGTAGACGTAGCCGTCCAAGTCGTTGCGCATGTAGACGATCCAGTTGGGCTGGCAGAGGAAGACGTACGGGCACTCCTCGATGATGATTGCTTGCGCTTCCTTGCTGGCAGCCTCGCGCCCGGCAACATCATCCGACAGCGTAAACTGGTCGATGATTTCGTCCACCCGCGGGTTGGAGAAGAGCGGGTAGTTGGTCGGGCTCTTGGAGTGCGCCAGCCAGCTCATGTGGTAATAGGGGTCGTTGACCCACGAGATCCACTCATCGGTCCACATCTGGAGCTTCTTGCCCTGTTCCAGCTCATTGAACTGGGCATAGGCAAGCTTTTCGATTGTGACATTCATGCCGATCTTCTTTAGCGAGTCCTGCATGATGATCGCGATGCGCTCCCATTGGACGTCGTCCGAGCGGACCGTGAGCTTGATCTCCGGCAGGCCCTTGCCATCGGGATAGCCAGCGGCAGTAAGCAATTCCTTGGCCTTGTCGTAGTTGAGCTCGTACTTGTTGGTTGAAAAGTCGCTGGTCGGCATACCGTTCGGCACCAGGCTCTTTCCGATCTGCGCCTGGCCAAGGTAAATCTGATCAATGATTGCCTGGTATGGCGTTGCGTAGGCGACCGCCTGGCGAACTTCCTTCTTGTCGAACGGTGGAATGGTGGTGTTCATCTCCAGCATGGTGACGAGCGTGGATGGGATGGAGAGCACCTTAATGTTCGGATCAGCCTTCATCCCATCGAACTCTTTGACGGGAATCTTCGTGGCGAAGTCCACGTCACCGTTCTTGAGGAGCTGGACGCGCTGAGTGGCATCGGCGACGATCTTGAGGATGACCCGCTGGAATGGCGGCTTCTCACCGTAGTAGTTCTCCGCGGCCACCAGCACGAGCGAATCATCGGGCTTATACGACTCCAGCTTGTACGGTCCGTTGCCGATCCCAAGATTGTTCTTGAAATAGTCCAGCGCCCACGGGTCGTCGGCCGTGGCATGCTCCTTCATCTCGTTGGGATTCAGGACGCTGGTATTGTGCATGACGTTGCACTTTGGGATCAGCATATTTGGCTTGGACATCTTGATGACGAACGTCTTCGGGTCCGGCGCCGAGAAGGCCGAGGAGTCGGTGATTGCCCCACCCATGCTGAGCAGGAACGAGGAGACGGCTTTCGTCTCGAAGATGCGCTGGTAGCCGGTCACCATGGTGTTGGCGTCGATCGGATCGCCGTTGTGATAGGTGATGCCATCGCGCATGGTGAAGATCATGTCGGCGCCATCGAGCTTCCACGATTCGCAGAGCATGGGAATGATGTTCTCGGTGTTGACGGTGCGATAGGGCGTACCATCCGGCGCCTGCTTTTCAACGATCTCGTATTGGGTCAGCTGGTCGAAGGTGTTTTGCAGCACCGTCTGCGCCGTCTTCGAGCCGACGGTAAAGCCGGGATCGAACGTATCTACATTTTCAGCGACGGCGATGATGAGCGTGGTGGCCTTATCGGCCTGACCGCGGGACCGTAGCTCACGCCAGGTTGGTGCCGGCGCCGCCGTGGCGCCACGCTCAAGCGCGGCGATCCACATCGAGGAGAGTCCGAGCGCGGCTGCGCCTTGCCACAGCGCTCTCCGGGAGATCTTGCGCTTTGCGTAGGCATCCGCGAGAGCTTTCAATTCCTCTGTCACCGACATCGTGCTCCCTCCGTGTTGCTGGGGCGCTCACGGCCCCACTTGAATCTCTCCCTGCGAGAGACTCTCGCATCCGACCACATCAACGGCGGTGCTTCCGAACGTCTTCCGGCGACAGCCTGCCGGATTACTCCGGGCTCACGATGAGATTCCCGAAGTGATCAACCGCGAGCCGTTGCCGAGGTGGCACCACGGTTGTCGCACTCGGTTCCTCGACGATCGCCGGACCCACCACGGTGAACCCTGGCCGCAACGCGTCCCTGGCCAAGATCACAGTGCTGATCCGCTCACCGTCACCGAAATCGACGTTGCGCGTCCCAATCACTGCGTCGTGGCCGGCACCATTGCCGCTGGGCATGACCCGGCCAAGCGCTGGCCGGGGCAACTCAACCGTTGTGATTGTGCGGAAGTTTACGATCTCAACCGGCGTGTCGGCAAGAGCGAAGGTATAGCTGCGCCGGTGAAGCTCATGAAATGATGCCGCAAGGGCCTCGAGCGCCATCTCCTGATTACCGATAGGCACGCGAACGGTATGTTCCTGCCCGTAATACCGCATGTCGGCGCTCCGCCGGTGCCGGATGCGATCGCCGCGCTCAAACCCTTGCGCGGCGAGCTGGGCGGCCGCCTCGGCCTCTAGCTCGCGAAACACCTCGGTGATTTCCGTTATCGTAGTAGCGTCCAGGCGAGTCACGCGAGTGCGCGTCAGATCGATGCGTGGCTCGGTCATCAGCATGCCCCAGGCGCTGAAGGTGCCGGGGAATGGCGGAATGACGACCCGCTTGACGCCCAGCTCTGATGCCAGGGGAGCGGCGTGCATCGGGCCGCCGCCACCGAATGCCACGAGTGTGAAGTCCCGAGGGTCGTAGCCGCGACGAACCGAGATGAGCTTCAAGGCATCGATCGCGTGCTCGTTGACGATGCGGATGACGCCTGCCGCCGCTTCTTCGATCGTGACGCCGAGACGCTTGGCAACCGGAGCGTACGCCTGCCGGGCAAGCTCGATGTCAATGGGCAGCCGGCCGCCAAGGAAGAAGGCAGGATCGATGATGCCGGCAATGAGCATGGCGTCGGTAACGGTCGGCTCGGTGCCGCCTCGCCCATAGCAGGCTGGCCCAGGATCGGCCCCCGCGCTGATTGGCCCAACGCGCAACGCGCCACCCTCATCGAACCAGGCGATGCTGCCGCCGCCCGCGCCGATCTCCACGATATCAACAACCGGAATGCGGACGGGATAACCCGGCGAGAGCGGCGTCCATTCGAGGCGATAGTCGTGGGCGATCCGGAGCTCACCACCTTCGATGAGCGAGCACTTCGCGGTCGTGCCGCCGACGTCGAAAGCGATCACGTTTGGCTCACCGATGCGCTCGCCAACCAGCGCGGCACCGATGATGCCGCCGGCGGGCCCTGATTCGACGAGCTGGATGGGCTGGCGCCGCGCCGCATCGAACGTCGCGGTGCCGCCATTGGAGAGCATGACAAATCGCTGCCCGGTCATTCCTTGGGCGCTGAGGCGGCTTTCCAAGTGCGAGAGATAGCGGTCAAGAATGGGCTGGACGTAGGCATTGAGGACCACGGTGCTGGAACGCTCGTACTCTCGCCACTCTTGCGTGATTTCGGAGGAGATGGAGACGGTAACCTGAGGCAGGCGAGCGCGCAAGTAGTCGGCAGCCAGCCGCTCGTGCTGAGGGTGCGCATAGGCATGAAGGAAGCAGACCGCGATCGCCTCGACGTCGTTTGCCCGGCACGCCTCCACCACGGTATCAAGGTCCTCAAGGTGTATCGGGACACGCACGGTGCCGTCGGCCATGACACGTTCCCGGATCTCGAAGCGTAGTCGCCGGGGAACAAACGGCCTCGGCTTGTGAAAGTTGAGGTTGTACATATCGGGCCGGTTGCCACGGCCGATTTCGAGGACATCACGGAAGCCAGCGGTCGTCACGAGTGCCGTGCGCACGCCCCGCCGTTGCGTGATGGCGTTGATGACCACCGTCGTGCCATGAACCAGGTAACCGATGGCTTCGGGTGAGACCGCACCGGCGGCGATGGCGTCGAGCACGCCTTGGGCGAAGTCCGCCGGCGTGGAGGAAGCCTTCGCCTCCCACAGGCGCCCGGTGGCTTCGTCGTAGGCAACAAGGTCGGTGAAGGTGCCGCCGATATCAATAGCGACGCGGAGCGTTGGAACCGTCATAGTTAGTAGCGTTCTGCCTCCTGGTGTGCGCGCTCGGGCACCGGTAAGCCGGGCACCTTACCGTCGTCCGACGATAGACCGTAGATCGTTGTGGCAATTTCCTCGGTGATGTAGCCGTCTTCAAGGTCCGCCACCACGCGCCAGCGTTCGCGCCGGCGCGGGTCGCCCCAGCCGCCCCCGTTGCCGGTCACGACGCGAACGGTGTCGCCATATCTCAAGGGCAGATTGGTGACGCGGCCTCCTCGAATCACCTCACCGCTGGCGCGAACCACCTCGAAGTAGTTGACCGTGCCGGGATGGCCGCCATCGACGCCCCAGGGAGCATGGACGGATCGCCCGAGGCTCGCCAGCAGCGATCCGCCATTGGGATTTTCGATGCGAAATTCCCGAATGGTTCCGAAGCCACCTCGGAAGCGGCCGGCACCACCGCCTGCTTCGACGTTGAGCGCGTTTCGCAGCATCATCAAGGGGAAGGTGGTCTCGATGACTTCGGCCGGGTAGTTGTAGGTATCACCGTCGGTGGTGGCGATCAGCCCGCTCTCGCCGTCCATGTCTGCGCACGCGCCCCAACCGCCATCCTGCGGCGTCGCCAACACCCAGTAGTTCCCGTCGGGCTTGGTGCCCCCGATGTAGTAGGCGCAGAGCGAGACGTATGATCCGGCGGAGAGCCGCTCTGGAAGGATGGGGGCGAGCGCCTTCCAGATCAGCTCGGTGGCGTAGGCCGAGGCCTCGTAGTACCAGCCGGTTGGTGCGGGCCGCGTCGCCGTGAAGACGGTTCCCTCGGGAGCGATTAGCTCGAATGGCCGGAACAGTCCCTCGTTGGACGGGTGCTGCGGTGCGGTGATCGCCTTGAACACCGTTTTGCACGCCGACAGCAAAGCGCCGCGCGCGCAGTTGATCGGCCCCCGCGTTTGTGGAGCGCAACCGGTAAAGTCAGCAACCATCCGCTCGGGCGAGACGGTCACCGTCACACAAATGGGGATCGGGTCATCCGTGACGCCGTCACCGTCAATCACATCTTCCGCGCGATACACACCGGCCGGTATCCGGGCCAGTGCCGCTCGCGCCAGCGCCTCGCCGTGGTCGAGGATCGCGTCGAACGTCTCGCGCACGGCTGGCAGGCCGTAGCGTGCGATCACCTCGCGGAGCCGCTGCTCAGCGATGCGGACGGCGGCGACGCCGGCGTTGAGGTCGCCGAGCGACATCAACGGCAGCCGGACGTTGGCGCGGATGATGTCGATGATCGCGTCGTTGACGACGCCTTCCTGGTACAAACGCAACTGGGGAAACTGCAACCCTTCTTGGTAGATCTCGGTCGAATCTGGCGCCAGCGAGCCAAGAACCTTGCCACCCACCTCCGTCCAGTGAGTCACGGAAATCGCAAACGCGATCAAGCCTCCGTCCGCGAAGACCTGCATGATCAGCGCGACATCTGCGTTGTGCGTGCCACCGCCGTACGGAGAGTTCGTCATGTAGATGTCGCCGGGCCGCATCGTGCCGGCGGGAAATTTGGCGAGGATCGATTCGACTTGGGGGCGGAAGGTCCCGGTGAAGAGGCAGAGGCCGTTGTCCTGGGCGATGACGCGGCCGGTGGCATCGCAGATGCCGCACGCGAAATCCAGCACCTCGTAGACGATCGGGCTCATGCTGGTACGGGCCAGCACGGCACCCATCTCGTTCGTGATGGCCAGCAGCTTGTTGCGAATGATCTCGCGGGTAAACGAGTCGGCGGCCGGGGGTGCCGTGTGCGTGGTTTCGTTCATCGTATCGCACATCACTCCATCTCAGCCCTAGCGGCGATTGCTAAGCGGGGCAGGATACCAAGTGTAAATTTGTGACACAAGGGGATTGTTGCACAAGGAAACGAGCAAGCTCCGTGTGCGTGGCACGTGTGCCGCGGGCAAGCCTCGCCATCGCGGACCCGCATGATCCGATCGGTGCTATGATTGGCGGCCGGTGGTAGATGCGTTGCACCCGTCTCCGAGGGCAGGGGGAAGCAGGCCAAGGATGGCAGCGCAGACGACGGGTGTTTTCAGTGGAACACAGCGTGCGGAGCGGACACGCTCCCGGAGCGCCATAGCAGCGCGGACGGCAGCGCGTATCCGTCTGGTCGAAGTCCTAGCGGATGCCGCCTTGGTCTGGCTCGCGTTCTGGCTGGCGTGGCTGGCGCGGTACCGTCTTGAATGGGGAGGGGACGTTCGCACGTGGGATTGGCGTCCCTTCGATGCGTTCCACGGTAGGGCAGCGCTCTTTGTCGGCTTGACCCTGGCCGTGCTTGTCATTCGGGGCTTGTACCGGCTGCCACGCTCCGCGAGCTTCCTCGACGAGGCGACCATGCTGATTGGCGGGGTCACGACCGCCATGGCAGGGGTTATCCTCACCGCGTTCCTTGCACGGTTCGTACCGTCTCGCCTCGTGTTTATCTATGCCTGGGGAATTGCGATTGCGCTGCTGCTGGCGCGGCGATTGCTCTGGCGCGGGGCACGGCACTGGCTGTGGGCTCGAGGAATCGGTGTCGATCACGTGCTCGTGGTCGGAGCCGGGGATGCTGGACGCCGGCTGATGCAAGCAATGATGGGCCAGCCCGCCCTGGGATACCGGGTCATCGGCTACGTGGCCGACGGAGATGCCTCCGACATGATGGCGGTTGCGACGGAAGGCGGCGTCACCCGCGCCGAGCGCCTCGGCACGACAGCCGATCTCCGAAACCTGATCGGCAGGATGGAGGTAGATGAGGTCATTGTGGCGCTGCCGGCGGACGCTCACGGCCGGGTGGTAGCGATCGTGGAGGAATGCCGGCAGTCGGGCGTGACGTTCAAGGTCGTTCCGGACTTGCTTCAGCTTTCCCTGGACCGCGTTGACCTAGCCGAAGTCGCGGGCGTCCCGCTGATAGGGATCAAGGACGCCTCGATCCGTGGCCTCAATTACGTCGTCAAGCGTTCGATCGATATTCTGCTTGCGACGAGCGTCTTGCTGTTAATGGCTATCCCCATGCTGGTCATCGCCATCCTTATCCGGCGGGACTCCCCTGGACCAGTACTGTTTCGGCAGGTGCGGATCGGCCGCGATGGCCGCCCGTTTGTGATGCTCAAGTTCCGCTGCATGATTGACGGTGCCGACGAGCAGCGGGCCAAGCTTATCCGAACGCATCACGGCGTCGATCCACGGCTATTCAAGCTGCGGGACGATCCGCGGCTGACGAGAGTGGGCCGGTGGCTCCGGCGGTGGAGCCTCGACGAGCTTCCCCAGTTCATCAACGTGCTGCGCGGGCAGATGAGCGTCGTCGGACCGCGCCCGCCCTTGCCGGAAGAGGTCGAGCAGTATGAGGAGTGGCACCGGCAGCGCTTGCTCGTGACGCCCGGCCTGACTGGGCTGTGGCAGATCAACGGGCGCAGCAATTTGACCTTTGACGAGATGGTCCGCTTAGACTTGTACTACGCCGAGCACTGGTCTCCCTGGCTCGACGTAAAAATCGTTCTCCGCACCATACCGGCCGTGCTCACCGGCCGGGGAGCCTATTGAGCCTGAACGGCTTTGCGCGAGGCGTTTCCTCGGATCAGACGATGGAGATTGGAGACCTTCTTGCCATCCTGCGCCGCCGGTGGTGGGCGGTGATCTTGGTACCGGTCTTGGTTGCCGGGCTCCTTGCCTGGCAAGCGCGAACTGCGCCGTACCAGACGGTGGTTCGCGCCACCGTCTTGATCCCAGGGGATACGGAGATTCCTGGCAGCGCGGAGCGTCCTGAACTCATGGTGCTCGATGATCTTCCGCCGCTGGTAGCGTCGCGAGCATTTGCCGAAGGTGTGCACGCTGCGCTCGGGGGGACCTCGCTCTCGGTCGAAGACGTTCATCGAGCACTGAGTGGAGAGCGCTACAGCCGTATCCTTACGGTTCGCGTCACGCATCAGTCAGCCGAACAATCCAAGGTGATTGCCGGGGCGGTTGCACAGGCGTTGCCAGATCTCGTCAATCACTATCTCATGGCCGACGGTTCGACTCAGCCAGCTACAGTGCGGGTGATTGACCCCCCGGGAGAGCCAGCGCGCTCGCGGCCAGGCCAAGCCTTGCGCCAGATTGCCCTGGTTCTGGTGGGATGCGTTGCGGGCGCGGGCCTCGCGATGTTCTTGGATGTGCTTGATCCCCGCCTGCGAGACGCTCGCCAAATCGAGCGGGCGCTGGGACTGCCAGTGCTGGCCGATTTGCGACGCAAATGAGCCGGGTGATGTCCATGGCTACCAACCAGTCCACTGATCCCGCGGCTGCCGGGACCCCAAGCGATCAGGGTTCGCTTGGGCCCCCTGTCGCTGAGCCGGTCGAAGTGCCAGAAGCCGAGGCAACTGCCAATGCCTGCCTGCTTGCCTGGAAGATCGAGGCGGCTTTCGAGGAGCGCGGCCCAGATCCTCGCGTGCGATTAATCGTGCTCTGTGGAGCGGAGGTGCCTGCGTGGCGGGCCGCTGCCCAGCTTGGCGCGGCCTATGCTGCGCTAGGCTGGAACACCGTGGTCGTTGACGACCGCTGCCCAGCGGAGCCCGCGGACGGGATCCCAAGCGATCAGGGATTGCTTGGGATCCCAGATGGCGCCACAGCAGGAGGGAAGAGCGTGGTACCGACGAGCAAGCCGCGCCTCTCGGTCGCGCGGAGGCAGGCTGCACCCGTGCTGGCGCAGGTAAGGAGCGCGCGCGAATTCATCAAGAGTGTGGCGTCCCACTTCGAGCGCGTGGTCGTGGCGACCGGTGTTCCGCAGGCCGCTGTGGCCGTGGCGCCAGCGCTGGCGTTGGAGGCTGCAGCGGTGGTGATCGTGGTCCGGCCCGGCCGCACACGGCGACAAACGGTAACCACGGCGCTGACTGCGCTACGCGAGCTTGGGGCACCCGTGGTGGGGATCGTGCTCAGCGACGAATGAGCGCCTGATCTGCGCTGGAAGAGCTTGCGCCATTTACTGAGGACCGAGCATCGCCGTCCGGTGACGAGGAAGCCGTTGGCCGGGATTCGTCATACCCAGTGGCAGCCGCGAGGATCAGCCCACGCTCCCGCATCCCCACGACGGTCCGCAAAAGCATGCGCTCGTCCCAGCCGAGGCGTTGCCCAAGCTCGGCTAGGCTCATGCCATTGCCCTGGAGTGCCATGGCGACCAGCACCTCGGCGTCTGACAATGCGTTGGCCGCGTCAGCCCGGTGGAGGCTCAGCATCAGCAAGGCGGTGGGGTCCGGCAATTGGCGGCGGAGCTCGATGAGCTCGTCGCTCCGCCGCGTCGCCTCAAGCACAATGTGGTCGGTATTGAGGGCAACGCTCTCGGTGCGCTTGGGCAACGTTGCGCCGCGCTGAAAGATAAAGATGCCCCGATCGCTTGCGATGACCCGTGCCAGGATCTCGATGCACTGCTCTTCGATGCAGTGGCGAAGATTGTTCTCCGCGATCCAGCCCTGCTCAAGGACGATGGTGCCTAAGCCTCTGGTGCGCCCGCCTTGCTCCTGCTCCTGAAGCGCCTCCTGCAATTGATCGACGGTGAGATACCCTAGGCGCACGAGCATCCGGCCAAGGCGCAGACCCAGATTCGTTGAGGTGATCGAGCTAAGCTGGCCCCGATCCAAATAGAGCGTTACTTCGTCCCCGTTCGCACTGACGGTAAGCTTGCCCGTCTGGCGGCGAAGGGCGAGCAGATACAGGATGTCGGCGACGCCGATATCACTAAGCTCACCCATGAATGACACGGATATGCCCCCGCTGCGTTGAGACAGTGGTCACCTGGACGTGGCCCCTCTGCCACTAGTATGCCCGGATTTGCTACGCAATGGACTGCGCCAGAAGTCCTATTCGCCGAACGACCGCAAGAGCCTTGACAGTGATCAGGCGTGTGCTTTCCCTACGTTTCAGGTTTTGATGGTGCCCGATTCTTGGAAATAACCGTGGAGATAGGGCTTGTTCTGCAGATCCTGGAGATCGGCAGTCAGCGCGGCCGCTGGTTGGATGCCGAGTGCGAGGCAGGCTTGCCCGGCCAGTGCCATCGTCGCGTGGCAGCGCGCGGCTAGGTCGCTTTGGGAGGGAGGCATCGATTCCCACTGGGCAGCATCCGAGCGTAGCATCTTTGCCACCGAGCCGGGGGAGAGCTCTTCGGTGGCGGTGAGCAGTGCGCGGTCTGGCCGGACGCGCTCCCAAGGAAGGTTGGCTCTGACAGCTTCTAATGCCACCCAGTACAGCACTTGGCTGGCTTCGAGGACGACATCGTCGCTGGGTTCTCCATGCCGATGCGTGCCGTCCAGGACACCGGCAAGCTCCCGCAGCTCGTCGGCGATGCGGGATGCAAACGCTGCCTGCGGGTCGTGCAAGCGACGGGAGGTTGACGAAACGCTAGCAAGCTCCTGATCCCTGAGATATTCATACGCGCCATACCAAAGCCGGGATCGTGCGGCGAGGTCCTGCGCCGCCTCTCCGTAGATCATGTCCGGATCCAGGATGCGCTCGGATATGACGGTCAGGTGATTGTCTCCTCCCAGCCGACGGTAGTAGCAGGTGGGATAGCCATCATGACACGCAGGACCGATCTGTTGGACCTTGACGAGCACGCTATTGAGCTCACAATTCACCAAGATCTCGGTCACGATTTGCTCGTGGCCCGACGTCTCACCCTTGCGCCAGATCTTTCCGCGGCTGCGGCTCCAGAAATGCGTGCGGCCGGTTTCTCTCGTCAGGCGGAAAGCCTCGGCGTTCATGAAGGCGACCATGAGAACTTGGCCGCTCTCGGCGTCCTGGATGACCGCCGGGATCAGACCGTCGGGCCCAAAGCGAAGTGGGAGAGGCTGCGCGCTACTCATAACCGGACAGGAATGCCGCGCTCTGCGAGAAAGCGTTTGGCTTCGGCGATACGAAACTCACCGAAGTGAAAGATTGAGGCAGCGAGCACCGCGTCGGCCCGGCCGGGCGCGAGTGCCTCGGCAAGATGCTCCAATGTGCCCGCGCCACCGGACGCGATGACTGGCACGGTCACGACCTGGCAAATTGCTTCGAGCAATTCGACGTCATACCCGTCCTTGGTGCCGTCGCGATCCATGCTGGTAACCAGTAGCTCTCCCGCACCCAGCTCGGCCGCTTGATGTGCCCATTCGACCGCATCGAGTGATGTTTCGCGCCGCCCGCCATGCGTGTAGACGCGCCACCCACCGGAGGGATGGCGGCGCGCATCAATCGCGACGACGATGCATTGGCGGCCAAAGACCTCTGCCCCTTCAGTGATGAGGGAGGGATTCGCGATCGCCGCAGTGTTGATCGAGACTTTGTCGGCCCCAGCCCGGAGCAGCGCACGAATATCGGCGACAGAGCGCACGCCGCCACCGACGGTGAGCGGGATCAGGACCTGCTCAGCGGTGCGCGCCACGACATCAATCATCGTGCGGCGACTATCGGCACTGGCGGTGATATCGAGAAAGACAAGCTCGTCGGCTCCTTCAGCGTTGTAGAACGCGGCGAGCTCAACGGGGTCGCCAGCATCGCGCAGATTGACGAATTCGATGCCTTTGACGACGCGGCCGTCGGTCACATCCAAGCAGGGGATGACCCTGCGCGTCAGCGTGGTGGTGAGAACGTCAGGATTCGTCAACATCGAAGAGGCTCCGAAGCTCGGCCAATCGTGATGGCCGTGGGTAGGTCGACGCGCCCGTCGTAGAGCGCACGCCCAATGATGACGCCGTCGGCGCCGGTACGGGCCACGGCCTCAACGTCGGCCAAAGATCCGATGCCGCCTGACGCGATCACGCCTCTTCCCAACAGGCCGACGAGTGACGCGAGCACCAGGAGATTGGGGCCGCTAAGCGTGCCGTCGCGGCGAATATCCGTGTAAATGAACGCTTGGACGCCCTGCTTCCGCAAGCGCGCGGCAACGTCCTCGATCCGCTCTTCGGTCTGCTCCAGCCATCCGGAGGTGGCCAGCAACCCATCGCGCGCGTCGAGTCCAACTGCCAGCCGGTCGTCCCAGCGCATCGCCAGGCGCGCAGTCAGCGCGGGGTCGCGAAGCGCAGCGGTACCCAGGATCACCCGGTCAACGCCAAGATCGAAGGCGCGGGCGACATCTTCCTCAGTGCGGAGGCCGCCGCCAAGCTGCATGGGGATGTGCACGGCGCCGCGAATCCGCTCGATGGAGGAAAGGTTCACCGGCTTGCCCTCTCGCGCGCCGTCAAGATCGACCACGTGAAGCCATTCGGCTCCCTGCTCCTGCCAGCGCAGGGCGGCATCCACGGGATCGGCGTCAAACACGGTCTCCCGGAGGTAGTCGCCCTCGATGAGCCGAACGCACTGCCCACCGCGGATATCAATGGCAGGGTAGATAATCACCGGACGGCTCCCAGAGGCTCCGTTGCACTCGCTTGCCGGTCAAGCTGCGCCACGAAGCGTCGAATCAGCGCCAGTCCCGCGTCGCCACTCTTTTCCGGGTGAAATTGTGTTCCCCATACGTTGTCGCGTACGACAATAGAAGGAAACTCTTCCCCATAGATCGCGGTCGCCGCCACATTGGCAGGATCGACCGGTTCGGCCACGTATGAATGCACGAAATAGTAGTAAGCAGATTCACCCTCCTGGCCGATCGGTCCCGTGCGGACGACACGTGAGCGATTCCATCCCATGTGTGGCAGCTTGGGTGCGTCACGCAAGGCGCGAACTCGCCCGCGCAGCAAGCCGAGTCCCATCGCATCGCCCTCTTCCTGCTCCTCGAAGAGGATTTGCAAACCGACGCAGATGCCGAGGAACGGCTTGCCGGCCTCAACGGCGCGGTAGATCGCGCTGGTCACGCCTTGTGCCCGCAGGCGGTCGATCGCGTGGCCAGCATGCCCGACGCCCGGCAGGACGACCGCATCCGCCGTCTCAATCACTCGCGGATCCGGCGTAATAACGGTTTCGGCGCCGGCAATTTCCAAGGCGCGGCGAATGGAGCGGAGATTGCCCGCCTCGTAGTCGATAATGGCGATCATGCGAGGACCCCCTTTGTCGAAGGGATGCGTGTGAGGTCTCCGGTGAGCCGCGTCGCCTGATGCAATGCCAGCGCGCCCGCCTTGAAGATTGCTTCCGCCGCGTGGTGCGCATTTCGCGCTCGCAAGAGGTCGATGTGCACGGTGAGATAGGCATTCATGACAAGGCCTCGCCAGAATTCCTCGACGAGGCTCGCGGCGAAATCGCGCCCGATGAGCGGCTCGGGCATGCTTGCCGCGAAGTGAAGGAACGGGCGGCCGGAGCAATCAACGACGACCCGAGCCAGCGCCTCGTCGAGAGGTGCATAGGCGGAGCCGAACCGGGCGATACCCGCGCGGTCGCCCAGTGCCTGGCGAATCGCCATGCCGAGGGCGATGCCCACATCTTCGACCGTGTGATGCGGATCCATGGCCGCATCACCCTCGCACGTCACGGTGAGGTTCAGGCGACCATGGCGTCCGAGGGCGTCGAGCATATGATCGAGGAAGGGCACGCCGGTGGCGGCGTGGACGAGTCCCGTGCCGTCAAGATCGAGGGCAAGCTGGATCGCCGTCTCGCCGGTCTTGCGCTCGATTTGACCCCGGCGAATGCGGGCAAGCGCCTCGGTCATCTCGGTCATGTAGATGTTCCTCCGCTGGCCAGAATCTCGCGCAAGGTGTGCACAAACGCCTCATTCTCCTCCGGCAGGCCCACCGTTACGCGCAAGCAATCGCAGATGCCGAGCTCAGGACGGCCAAAGTACCGCACGAGCACGCCTCGCTCGGCCAGGGCAGCCACAATTGGCTGGGCGTCCTCGACAGGTAGGCGGACGAGGAGAAAGTTGGTCGCGGACGGCAGCGGCTCGACTCCAGGGATCGCTCGCAATTGGGCCGAGAGCGCATCACGGGCAGCGACGATGCGCGCGACGTTCTCCATCAGGAAGGGAAGGTCCTCAAGCGAGGCGATCGCGGCCAGTGCCGATGGCAGTGAAACGTTGTGGAATGGTGGAATGACCGCGTGGAGGTGAGGGACAAGCGCGGCCGGGAAAATGCCGTACCCAACGCGCATGCCCGCCAACCCAGCAAATTTGCTCATCGTTCGGAGGATAATCACGTTTGGATACCGCTGCATCAGCGGGAGATGGCTGGTGCCGGCGAACTCTGCGTAGGCTTCATCGATGGCAACCAGGCAAGGAGCATTGGCTACGACCGTTTCGACCGCGTCCGGATCGAGCAGATTGCCGGTTGGGTTATTGGGCGTGCACACAATCACCAACTTCGTGCGCTTGGTGATGGCCGTCAGCACGCGGTCAGGATCGAGGGCGAAACCGTCGCTCAGCGGCGCGTCGATGGCGCGGCTGCCATGCAGCGCCGCAAGCATGCGGTAGACGCCGAACGTCGGCTCGTGGATGATCACCTCATCGCCTTCGTCCAGGATGAGATGGGCGAGCGTGTTGAGCACGTCATCCAACCCTGCGCCACAGACGATCTGTTCTGCTGGCATGCCCGTGTAGCGCGCCAGCGCCTCTCGCAGCGCCGTTTGCGCAAAGTCGGGATAGCGGTTTGTCGCTTCGAACGATGCTAACGCGGTGCGCGCCTTCGGCGATGGGCCAAACGGCGATTCATTGAGGTCCAACTTGATCACGCGGCTCAGGTGCTGGCGAGGAGCTTTGGGAGGAATATAGCTTGGGATGGCTCTCACCGCCGGGCGAAGAAGCGCCGTGGGATCGAAGGTAACGCCGGTCGAAACTGATGGTGGTGTCACGTCTGCTCCTTTGCCGTGGTGGGCGGGTCGCTCACTTCAGAGGAGGAGCTTATCGAGTGAGGAAACGAGAATCTCGCTCGCGCCCGCCGCGCGCAGGCGTTCGATGCGATCCCAGAATACCTCTTCCTCGATGGCCGTGTGGACTGCGACCCAGCCTTCCGTGTCGAGTGGGATAACTGTTGGCGCCTTGAGACCAGGAACGACCTGCCGAATCGCAGGTAGTGCCTCCACCGGCGCGTTCATCATGACGTATTTATATTTCCGGGCAGCACGGACAGCGTTGATGCGCATGAGCAGGCGGTCGATGTTCGCGCGGCGCTCCTGATCGGCCATTGCTGCCTTGTTGGCAACCAAGACTGCCTCCGATTCCAGGATCGTCGCGATTGGCCGGAGGTCGTTCAGCAGAAGGGTCGAGCCAGTGGCCGTAAGCTCGACGATGGCATCTGCTAAGCCAAGGCTAGGCGCTACTTCGACCGAGCCGCTCAAGGTGATGATTTCCGGAGCGCCACCGCACGCTGCAAAGAATTTCCGCGCTGATTGAGGATAGGACGTGGCAATCTTCAGGTTCTTGACATCGTCTACCGTGTGGTAGGGGGAATCGCGCAGCACGGCGACGACAAGCGAGCAATATCCAAACCCGAGTGGCGCAAGCTCCTCGACGTCGGAACCTTCCTCAAAGACGAGGTTGCGCCCAACGATGCCTAAATCAACGGTGCCGAGCCCAACATATTCCGGGATGTCATCGTCGCGGCCGTACAGGATAGACAAAGGGAAGTTGCGGCAGATGGAGAACAGCCGCTGGCCATAGCTTTCAAACTCCAGCCCGATGGAGTGGAGCAGCTTCAAGGTATCGTCGGTCAGGCGGCCATTTCGCTGGATGGCGAGCTTGAGACGGCCTTCGCCGTTGATAATCGAGGTTGACATGGTATTCTGGGCGGCTCCTGGTCGCGGCGGGACAACCGCCAGCGAGGCATCCGTGACGTCGGATGTGTACCAGATTGTGACGGCTTGCACAAGTGCACCGTGGGTTCCTTGGCACAATATCAATTCGGCGGTTCGGGAGGCAGAGCAAAGGCGGCCGTTGTGGAACAGGGAAGCATTCTCGACGTGGTGATTGAGCGAATCGTGCCAGGCGGCGCCGGCATGGGTCACGCGGAAGGATTGACGATCTTTGTGCCGGACACGGCACCTAGCGATCTCGCGCGAGTGCGGATCGATCGCGTCCGTGGCAGAACAGCGTTCGGCACCGTCCTTGAGGTGTTGACGCCATCGCCCGACCGCGTCGCATTGCCGGACCCTGAGCGCGACCGGTGCGGCGGCAACGACTTCCGGCACTTGCGCTACGAGGCTCAGCTAGCCGCCAAGGCGGCGATCATTCAGGATTGCTTGCGGCGCATTGCTCAGGTGGAGTGGGACCGCCCGTTAGACGTCGTGCCGTCACCGCTGCAATGGCGCTACCGCGCTCGGGCAGAGTGGGCCTACGATCAGGAAACTGGAGCGCTGGGATACCGGGAGCGGCAGTCTCACCGGATCTGTGATGTCGAGCGCGATGAGACACTTCGCGAGGAACTCGAAGCGGCGCTGCACGATCTCCGCCATCGTCTGCAAGCGGGTTTGGTCCGCCCTGCTCCCGAGTTCCGTGGTGTCGTAGGCGACAACGGGGTTGACGTCGTGCCCACTGACCGGCTGGTTAGGGCCAAGGTGCTTGAAGTTGCGATTGCGGGCTTACGCTATCAATTCGATGCCTACTGCTTCTTTCAAGCGAACTACGCCATTCTCCCCGCGATGATCGAGGAAGTCCAGCGCCTCGCGGAAGCGGCCCCCGCGCTGCCTCACCATGTCGGACGAGGAACCTACGTCTCACGCCGGGTTGCGGTCGAGTTGTACTGTGGCGTCGGGTTGCTGACGCTGGCGCTGGCCCCAAGGTTCGACCGGTTCCATGGAGTCGAGGCCCAACATCGCTCCGCAACGTTCGCCAAGCGCAACGCCGCCGCGGCGGGATTGGAACACGTGCGCATCGCCGCCGTGCCAGCTGAGATCTGGCTGGCCGAGCGCGGGCGAGCGGTTGATCCGGTCTCCTTGCTGGTCGTCGATCCACCCCGTGGAGGGATGGAAGCGGAGACGCTGCGTGGAGTGATTCGGCTGAGGCCCGCAAGGATCATCTATGTCTCATGTGATCCAGCAACCTTCAGTCGTGACCTCAAAGCCTTGGTGGCGAGCGGGTACGCGCTCGACGCCATCACTGGTTTTGACATGTTCCCACAGACGCATCATGTCGAGACGGTCGCGCACCTTCGCCTTGAGGGAGATGCGGTCGGCGAGGTGTAGGGCCCTGCGTGGTTTGGGATAGGCAATTCATCGCGCCCGAAGTTTTACGCGCAGGGCAATTACGTCATTTTGCCGATGACCGGCGATTCCCCAATGACCAAAGATGGCTGCACGGTGCCAGGCTGACGTTTCTCTGGGCCGATCGTAATGGTTTGAAGCGAAATGGAGGAACTCGGATGGCGGCCACATTGCGAATGTCCATGCTGATGGATGCGGATTTGGATGTCGTGCCACCGGTAATGATTCTTGTTGCCTGGTCAACCTCGGAGCCTCATCCCAATGAGGGACCCGTCGCGGCATCTGAGGCAGAGCTTGGTTTCGATGAAGCCGAGCCAACGTGGGAGGATGCGGAATGGCAATAGGGAGCACTGGCTAGCGCGAATTGCGAGCGATGGGCATGTTCGAGCGCTGTGCATAGTCCTCCCGATCGATAGCCGTCCCCGCCTGCGATAATACGCGAAGGCGGTTTGCGGAGATCGGGGTGAGGAATGCTGGCGAAAGTCTATAGCTGTGCTGTTGTTGGTCTCGATGGGGTGCTGGTTGAGGTTGAAGTTGATGCCGGCAGCCCCCACGGACAGCCGGGGATCGTGATTGTTGGGTTGCCGGACACGGCAGTGCAGGAGAGCCGGGAGCGGGTGCGGGCCGCGATTCGCAACAGCGGCGGCCGTATCCCGTTTGGCAAGGTAACGATCAACCTGGCGCCGGCGGATATCAAGAAGGCGGGACCGACCTACGACCTGCCGATCGCCGTGGGGATCTTGCTCGCGTCTGAGCAACTGGCAGCGGATCTTTCCGATGCGCTGATCGTCGGGGAATTGTCGCTCGATGGTGTGCTGCGGCATACCCCTGGCATCATCGCCATGATTTCCCACGCCGTGCAAAAGGGGATGCGCCGCGCGTTCGTGCCGTTCGATGACGCGAAGGAGGCGGCGCTCGTCGGTGGGCTGGAGATCTATCCGGTTCGCACGCTTGCCGACCTCGTCAATCACCTGACAGGCGATGTCCCGATCGCGCCATACAGCGCGGACGCCGAGGAGGTCGTCAGCGAGCGGATTGGGCGCATTGACTTCTCGGAGATTCGCGGGCAGGAACACGTCAAGCGGGGCCTCGAAGTCGCGGCGGCCGGCAACCATAATGTGCTTATGTCGGGCCCGCCTGGCTCGGGCAAGACGATGCTGGCCCGGGCGATGCCGACGATCCTGCCGCCCATGACCATCCAAGAGGCGCTCGAGGTGACGAAGATCTACAGCGTGCGCGGGCTGCTGCCGCCAGAGACGCCGCTCATCCGCGAGCGGCCGTTCCGCGCCCCGCACCACGGCACAAGCAGCGTTGGCCTGATCGGCGGCGGCTCGTGGCCGCGGCCAGGCGAGGTGAGCCTGGCGCATCGAGGCGTGCTGTTTCTCGACGAGTTGCCGGAGTTCCCGGCCGCGACGCTGGAGATGCTGCGCCAGCCGCTGGAGGACCGGCAGGTGACGATTGGCCGCGCAACAGGAACTGTCACTTTCCCGGCCAATTTCACGCTTGTTGCAGCGATGAACCCCTGCCCGTGCGGGTATTTTGGTGATCCCGTGCGAGAATGCCGCTGTGCGCCAGCGGCAGTGGCCAGATACCAGAAGAAGATAAGCGGGCCGCTGCTGGACCGGATCGATATTCACGTCGAAGTGCCGCGCATCGCCTACGAGCAACTCGCTGACCGCCGCGCGGGCGAGCCATCGGCGGCGGTGCGGGCGCGCGTCGAAGCTGCTCGCGCCAGGCAAGCGGAGCGGTTTGCCGAAACCGGCTTGCTGACGAACGCGGACATGGGTCCGAGGGAGCTGGCCAAGCACGTCGTGCTTGATGAAGTCGGTGAAGGGATGATGAAGGCTGCGGTGCGACAGTTGCAATTGTCGGCCCGGGCGTACCACCGGGTGCTCAAGCTTGCGCGGACCATTGCCGACCTGGCAGGAGTGGAGCAAGTGCGCGCGGAGCACATCGCCGAAGCGTTGCAGTACCGGCCACGGCAAGCGTTGGCGTGAGCCTTGAGCATGCGACGAAAGGATGTCTTCAGATGGCGACCAAGGTGGCCATAACAGACGATTACCAAATCACGATCCCCGAGGAGGCGCGGCGGGTGCTGCGGATCGCTCCAGGAGATCGCATGTTGCTTGAGATTCGCGATGGCTGCATTGTCTTGGTTCCTGAACCTCGCGATTTCGCTGAGTTTCTGCGAGGTCTCCATAGTGAGATTTGGCAAGGGATCGAAGCGCAGGACTATGTGCGGCGGGAGCGCGAGGCGTGGCAAGAATAGTGGAGACGCTTCAAGCGTACGGTCGAGTTGGTCTCGATACCTCGATCTTTATCTACCAGCTCGAGGCCTCCTCCCGATATGCTCCGCCAGTAGCAACCGTGTTTCGAGCACTCGCCGACGGGGCGTTTACCGGCGTGACATCGGTCTTGACCCTGATGGAGCTGACCGTTCGACCGCTGCAGCTAGGAAGACCTGACATTGCCCTAACATATGAAACTATCCTTTTCAATTTTCCAAATTTGGTGGTTTCGGATGTGAACCGTTCGATTGCAAGCAAGGCGGCTGAGTTGCGGGCAGCGCACCGGCTTGGACCGGCTGATGCGCTGCAGATCGCTGCTTGCCTTCGCATGGGTGCGAAGGCCTTCTTAACCAACGATAAGGATCTGCGGCGCGTGTCAGATCTCACAATTCTCGTTTTGGAGGATTTCGTTGAGTCGTGGTGAATACGTCTTATTGCTCCGAGTAGGTGTGTCGGACCATCACCGACCTGGCAGGAGTGGAGCAAGTGCGCGCGGAGCACATCGCCGAAGCGTTGCAGTACCGGCCGCGGCAGGTGATGCTGTAGACTCGCTGCTGCCGTGCCGGAATTCCGGCCGGATCGCGGAGTTGAGGACGTGAAACCTGTCTTCCGCCACCGGCTCGCCCCGTTTGTCATCGCTGTCACGTTGTTGATGCTTGCAAGCGCAATGGTATCGCCTGTTGGTGCGCGCGACGCCGCGGCACCCAGCCCCGTGGTGCTTCCGCGCGATGAGGCGCCGCACGACGTGGCCACCGAATGGTGGTATCTCACCGGACACCTGCGGACGGACGATCACCGGCTCTTCGGATTCCAACACGTATTCTTTCGAGCAGTTCGAGGCGGCCTGAAAGGGATCGTTGCCCACGCTGCTGTCACCGATTCCGAGGCTGGCGAATTTGCCTACGATCAGCGGGCGCAGCTCGATCGTCATCCTCGTGACTCCACGTCCTCACTGCACCTACAGCTCGATGACTGGGAACTCGGGGGCGCTGACGGCGTCTACACCATCGCTGCACGAGTTCCAGGGTATGCGTTCCGATTGCGGCTGGTGGCCACGAAGCCAGCAGTCTTGCACACGGGAGATGGCTATTTCCTCGGGGCAACGGGGCAGCCATCGTACTACTACTCCTTCCCACGCATGCAGGTGACCGGCGAACTGACTGCCGGCCAACAGATTCTCCCGGTCCGGGGCCAAGCCTGGATGGACCACCAATGGGGCGATTTCACCAATCTCAGCGCTGCCGGGTGGGACTGGCTCGCCGTGCAGCTTGATGACGGCCGAGAGGTCATGGTTTTCTTGTTCCGAGACCCGGAAGGCTTGCGGCACTTCGGCGCAGCGACGCTTGTTGACAGGGATGGCGCTGCGCAGGCGTTGACTGCCGACCAGGTCGAACTTGTTCCATTGCAAACCTGGACTAGCGCCACGAGCGGCGCCACCTACCCGATCGCCTGGCGGCTGACGATCGCCAGAGCAGATCTTGATGTCGTTGTGACAGCGGTCCTATCGGACCAAGAGCTCGATACGCGCCGGACGACGGGTCTGACCTATTGGGAAGGGCAGGCCTTGGTTCAGGGCTCTGTCGCGGACGAACGAGTCACTGGCCTTGCGTATGTTGAGCTCACAGGGTATGCCCGGGAACGTGACGGCGCGGTGCCGTGACGCCCGCGCCTACGACGCTGCTTGCACAATGGATGCTCAGGTGACGGAGAACGCGTTGCCGGTTCCCGAATGGGATCAAGCAAAATCGCGAAGATACGGCTGGATTCGCCTGGGATGGACAATTGGCGAGTTCGGAATCTCCTTGGCGGGCCTGGGATGGCTCGCGCTTTCGGGCCGTTCTGCCATGCTCCGTCGCCGCTTGGAGCGCTCGCTGCCGGATGAGCGGTTGACGATGGCAGGGTACCTCGCCGTCTTTGGCACTGCCTCGTGGCTCGCGCACCTGCCTCTCGCGGCGGTGAGGGAGCTTCTCGTAGAGCGAGCGTTCGGGCTGACGCGCCAGTCGTTCCGAACCTGGCTCAGCGATGGCGTCAAAGGTTTGGCGCTCAATCTCACAGTCGGTGTGCCGGTGGGAACGGGAGCATGGATTGTCGTGCAGCGGCGACCACGAGATTGGTGGCTGGTGCTTCCATCGGCGCTGGTGCCGGCTTCGCTGGTGCTGGGCCGGTTGGCGCCAGTGCTCATCATGCCGATCTTCAACCGCTTCGAGCCGGTCACCGATCCGGAAATCCTCGCGCGGGTCGAGCGGCTGGCACGTCAGACTGGACTGTCGATTGCTGCCGTGTACCGCATGGATTTGAGCCGGCAAACCGACAAGCCGAACGCGTTTTTCACCGGCTTGGGGCGCGCGAAGCGCATTGTCCTCTCCGATACGCTGCTTGAGCAATTTCCACCGGATGAGATCGAAACCATCCTTGCTCACGAGGCCGCACATCAGGCGCATCGCGATCTCTGGCGGATGATGGCCTTGGAGGCAGGCATGGCGTATCTGATGGCGTTTCTGGTGAGTCGCGTTGCGCCGGTGATGGTTACCTGGTCGAGGCGCTGGACTGGAGTGGACTCGCTGGAGGATGTTGCATCTGTGCCCATTGTTGGGCTGGCGACAATGCTTGCCGGGATGATCCTCGCACCGATTGGAGCGGCCAAAAGCCGCGCAATTGAGCGGCAAGCCGATCGCTTTGCCCTGGAGGTTACCCGCAACGGCTCCGCGTACGCGTCGGCGTTGCGGCGTATTGCAGCAAAAAGTTTGGCAGACCCGTTTCCTCCACGTCTTGTTCGCATAGTTCTCGCAACTCATCCACCGATTTCGGAGCGTATCGCCATGGCGGAGGCGTACAAACCGGCAATATCGAACAGATGATCGCTTGGACGCCAGTCGCTCATGCGCTAAACTGTGCCTGCTCCGCATGGCGCTAACCCGTCTGGCGTTGGATGACGTCGCCCATGCGGCATGCGCGACGAGAACAAGACGCCAGCACCCATCCGAGGCCCGTTGGGGAGGGGTGACTTTTCGTCGCACGATCGGGCAAGTGGCTCCGGGGGAGAGGAGCGTGGATCAGATGCTTGCACATGCTTGGCGATCGGAGGGAACGGCTCGTCAAGTCCGGCTCGGAGGAGGGCAATATTTGACAGACGCCGATCAAACGGATCAAGAGGCCTTCGTTTGGCGGCACGGACGTGACGAAGTCAAGCTGATACGCGATGGCGATGGCTGGACAGTGATCCTTACTTCGACCAGCCGCCTCCTTGGCCCACGAATGACTGTCTATCAACAAAAGCACAGCCGGATGACGCTTGCTGCCTGGGATGTGATGGCCCGCGTCATTCGCGCCTCACGGGATGAAGAAGAAGGCGTCCGGGTGGGACGGTCGGCAGCCCGCTGGATGCGCCGCCAGGGATTCCACGAGGAGCCGCTCAGCGACTGACACGAATCCGGGAAGTCTCGGTGACAGCGCGCCGTCCATTGACGCCTGCGCCGCGTTGCACTGGGTGAATCCCGAGCAAGTTCAACGAGGAGAGGGGAGTGCCCGAGCTTCCTGAGGTGGAGACTGCTCGCCGTATTGTCGAGCGGGAGCTCGTTGGGAGGGAAGTCGCATCGGTCGTCGTGCGCTTGCCGAAGCTGTTGCGCTTCTCCACGCACCCCTCCCTCGACCCGCTCGTGGGACGCCGGGTCGTGGCGGCACGGCGGCGCGGGAAAGTACTCGTCATTGACTTCTCTGGCGATTTGAGCCTCATGATTCATTTCAAGCTCGCTGGCCAGCTTGCCGTGCATCATCCGGATGGCAGCCGACATACCGCGGGTCATCCCGTCCCAAACCCAGCAGGCCCGTATCCACATCGAGCCACGCATGTCGAGATGCGGTTCACGGACGGCACCGTGCTGTATCTGAGCGATGTGCGGCAATTTGGTTGGATTCGGCTGTTGCCGTCGGGAGATGTGGAAGCCGAATTGAACGCACTGGGTCTCGGTCCGGAAGCCGCCGGCCCAGACATCATCTCCGTGGATGAACTCGCCAGGCGGTTGGCTCGCCGCAGCATTCCTATCAAGCAGGCGCTCCTTGACCAAACCATCCTTGCCGGACTCGGAAACATTTACGTCGATGAGGCGTTGCACCGGGCCGGGATTCATCCCGCGACTCCAGCGCGGGAGATCGCTCCAGAGGCGCTGGCGCGGCTACGGGAGGCGATTGTCTGGGCGCTTGAGCGGGGCATCGAGCAGGGAGGAGCAAAGATTATCCACGGGAAAGCGTACCCGATTGATGGCTTCCCTGCTGTCCATGCTCGCGAGGGGCAGCCGTGTCCCCGGTGCGGCGCGATCATCGTCAAAACCCGTGTCGGTGGCCGGGGAACCTACTTCTGCCCGGTTTGCCAGCCTCCTGCGTCGAATACGGTGCCTGCTTCGGGTGAGAACGCGGCCGCTGTCTGACCCAGTGATGCGCGGTGATTCTCGTACGTCGATCAACGTAGAAACCTTTGCCCGGCGAGTGCGAAATACGCCGCTTGCTCGATAGACCTCAAGCCATGCTGACGTGATGATGCTACCAGGTGGGCAAGGCTCCCTCGGCGAGGGCGCTCCATCGCGCGGATTCTGGCTGGTGGCAGACAGGGTGCGCCTTGTGCAATCGTGGCGTAGCGGGAGCAGCAAATAGTGAGCGGCAGAGAGATCAATATCGTCTTTGAGGGTGGAGGTGTCAAGGGAGTCGGACTGATTGGAGCGCTAGCGGTGCTGGAGGAGCGCGGCTACCGGTTCCGGCACGTGGCGGGTTCGTCGGCTGGGGCTATCGTCGCGGCGCTTCTGGCCGCCGGCTATTCTGCGGGCGACTTGCTGCGCATCGCGGTCGAGGTTGGCTTCGGTGATTTCCGGGATAGAGACTGGATTGACCGCATCCCGGTTCTGGGCAAGCCGGTGAGCCTGGTCAAGGAGCACGGCATCTACGAGGGACGCTGCCTTGCTGAACGCATGCGCCTGCTGCTGGAGGCCAGAGGAGTGCGCCGCTTCGGCGACCTCACGGTGCCAGCGCCGGGAGAATCGCTGGCCTTGCGTCATCGGGCGCAAGTCATCGTGTCCGACCTCACCGAGCGCTCCCTGCTCGTTTTACCTCGGGACGCCGGCAAGCTTGGGATCGACCCCGATGATCTCGACGTGGCACTAGCAGTGCGCATGAGCGCGAGCATACCCCTCTTCTTCGAGCCGGTCCGTTTTCTCAATCCCCGCACTGGGCGACAGCATGTGCTGGTTGATGGTGGACTCCTTTCCAATTTCCCGGTCTGGCTTTTTGACGACGCGGACGACCTGAGCGTGCCGACCATTGGGATTCGATTAGACGAAGGGCTCGAAGAACTGCCGGCGCCTGGCGAGGGTATCGCCGCGGTCATTGATTTCGTTCGCAGCCTCGCGCAAACGGCCGTTTCCGCGCATGACCGGAGGTACTTGGAGCAATCGAAATTTGATCGCGTTATTTCGGTACCCAGCCTCGGCGTGCGTACTGCCGATTTCGAATTGTCACCCGAACGGGCGATGGCGCTCTACCGTGCGGGACGGGAAGCAGCGGGGGAGTTTCTCTCCTGGTGGGAACGGCAATACCGCCACGGCGCGGATCAGGACGCCTCGGCCGGCGCAGCGGCTGCCGCCTGATCACGGAGCGTAAACAATACACGTGCCTTGGGTTTGACGCCGCACGTCTAAGGTGCGTGGCGAAGGTGCAAGATCACCGCGTTGCGAGCGCGGGTTGGCGTTGCTCGATCGCTTCGAGGCAGGTGGCGAGCGCGGCCTGTCCCCGCTCCCGGATTTGGGCGGCCGCTCCCGCCAGTTCTTCCGCTCGTTCATGGGCACGCATGAGGCTGGCGTTGACGGTGACGAATAGCACCGCACCGCGCAAGGCTGCGTCGGCGAGATAGGCTGCGGTTGCGACGTCAGTGAGCGCGTGCTTCGTCCCATGGCGACCCACGGTGATGAGCGTCTCCAGCAGATCAGCGCATGTCTGGGCGACGGCGAGCGGCACCTGCGCCGATGTCTCCAATGCGCGCTCAATCGCAGCGCGGCGCGCCGCCTGCGCTTCCGGAGTGTCTTTGGGGAGTGCCAGCGCTCGACGGTACGCCGCGTAGGCGTGCTCGTCTTCGGTCGCCAGGTCAAGAAGCTGGTGGCGCAACCTGGTCAAGCTTGGCAGAACGCGCTCCAATTGCTCCACGGTTGTTGCATCATTCGCCCGTGCCAGTGTCAGGCGGGCGACCATCTCGCCCAAGCCAGCGGCGAAGGCCGCGGTCGTTGCGACCACGCTGCCGCCCCCAGGAGCCGGCTCCGCTGAGGCGATCGCATCCGCGTAATCAGCGATTGTTCGGCTCGTTGCTGAGTTCCGGCTCATGACAAAACATGCTCCTCTGGAATAGCAATCCACAGTGTGTCGCGCCTCATAAGGCACTGCTAGGATGGAGTGGCTACCGGCTGAAGGCGTAGCTCGTCGCCGACGGCAATGCCGGCCCGAGCAGCAGCGCCGCCATTCATTTCGATGACCGCCGCGGCGCTGGTGAAATCGAACCGCCATGGTGACATGGATGCGCGGATCTTCACGACCCGGTTGTCCTTGTCGAGAAAAATGAGATCGATCGGGAAGCGCATGAACTGGGTATGGACGCCTCGGGCTGGCCGGAAGAGCATGCCGTGGCCGTCAGGAAGGCGCTTGCGCAGCATCAGGCCACGGAAGGCTCGCCAGGGACTGGACGCTTCCTCGATATGGGTGGCCACGATATTTCCAGTCCGGGCATTGACGATCTCGTACACACGCGCGGCCATCTGCTCCTCCGCTTGGCGCATCGCTAGGTGGCGTCCAGTGTCAGCCTCAGCCTACCGCTTTTCGGATCAATTCGCTGATTCTCGCTTCTTCGCCGGCGCCGAGTTCTTTCAGTGCGTAGGCAGTCGGCCACATGGCGCTGTCGTCGAGCTTCGCCGCATCGGTGAAGCCAAGCGTTGCGTACCTTGTGTTGAACTTCTGCGCACTCTGAAAGAAGCAGACGACCTTGCCATCCTTGGCATAGGCGGGCATTCCGTACCAGAGCTTCGGCACGAGCGCGGGCGCGTTGGCCTTGACGATCGCGTGGATTCGCTCAGCCATGGTGCGATCCGGCGGCTGCATCTCAGCGATCTTGGCGAGCACGTCGTTTTCCAGATTCGCCGCATCAGCGCGAGAGCCGCGCCGCGCCGCTGCCTTGAGCTCCTTGGCTCGCTCCTTCATTGCGGCTCGTTCGTCGGCTGTGAATCCCTCAAACCCGCTGTCGCCGGCGGGTGCTCGCTTGGCGGTCTTCTGCCTCTCGTTCGTCACTGATACCTCCTCCGTTAGGAATTGTGCCGGGAACTGACTTCGTGCGAGAAAGGACGCGCGGTGAGGCGGCACGTGGCGCCGCCCAGTATAGAGCAGTGGGCGTCAGAACTCTGCGTGAGGCGACGGCAGCGATCACGCCGGCGTGAAGTGGCGCGCAGCGGCGATCGCCGCCAGGATGTTTTCCTCTGGCGTGTCAATGGGAATCACGCAGCCGGGCGCGAGCAGATGCCGGCGGCCACCCGTGGCAGCCAGCGCATCCTGCGCCTCGGCGGCGATGTCTCCGGCTGTACGGTCCGCAATTGTGCGCTCGTTGAGTCCGCCAGCCACGCAACGTCCGCTCTGGCGTTGGCCGTCGGCCAGCGATGGGCCAGCATGCCGGTCATGCCAATTGACGATCGCGGCTGGATAGTGCGCTTGCAGCGCGAACATCGGGCGCTCGCCGTGGAGATGGAGGAGAATCATGGTGTCCGGGCGGACACTGTGCAAGACTTCGAGATCGTAGAAGAGACCAAAGGTCTGATATTCCTCAAGAGTCATCACGCGCTCGTCGGCACATTGCGTGGCGAAGAAGATGCCGTCTGCGCCGGCCTCGACCGAGGCACGCAGCATGGCCGTTGTCACCTCGGTGATCACCCGGAGCGCGGCGTGCATGGCCGCCGGTTCAGCACGAAGGTCGGCGATGGCTCGCCCATTCGAGAGCTTCATCGCAATCGTCAGGGGACTGAAGATCGTTTGGAAAAGAGGGACGGCCGGGTCGAGCCTGGCTCGGGTGCTGGCAAGCGCCTCAAGGACAACGGCGTTAAACCCTTGGTGCACGTTGAGCGGTCGAAGCGTCGTCCAATCGGTGAGGTCGGCTACTGGGAAACGCGTGGTCGTGCGCGTACCCGCGCGGGCGCCGCGATACTCGCTCGCCCCGCCCCAGTCAATGATCGGGTAGTCGCCTGGCGGCATGAATTTCACCAAGTCGCAGCCGAAGCGCTCCTGCCAAGCGATGGTCGCTTCCGCAAGGCCACTGGCTGTTTGATCCTCCTCAGGAAAGTGCCGCCAAAGAGCCTCCGGCGGATGGTCTAACGCCGTACCCGCGATTGCGGCATGCAAGCGTTCGCGAGGTGTCATTTTGGACATCGGGGATTGCGCGCCCTCCTATACAACGTCTCGGAGCAACTCCTTGGTGCTGTCGAGACTTTAGCCTGACGCGGGAATTGGCACCAGGCCGAGCTATGCATCACCCGGGCTCGCCATCGTGAGCGGAGCGAAGCTCGCCCCGTGCCCGCGCTGCCTCGACTCGGCGCCTGACGCTGTGCGCCGTCCATGCTGCTCTGGTACAAACTGGCTACCGCTTTTTGCGCGACTGTGTTGCCAGGGTCTCAAGCTCCTGGATAAATCGCTCTTCGTCCAGGAACTCCACGCGGTACTGCGATTCGTCGATGCTTGGCGCAGGCGGAAAGACGAAGCGGACCCAGCCCTCTTCCGCGCCACGGCAGAGGATGTCCGTTACGCGTGCCTCGAAGCGGTTGTATGGCATATTGGGCGCGAGAACGCGGTAGTACTGCTCACCCATCCCGTTGCGTGTCCACGTCAGGCGGATGAGCTGGCGGTGCTTGGTGCGGAGGTCCGAGGCAACGAGCTCGGTCGCCATGAGGCCGCGGAGGATCGCTGCCATCTTGCCCATCGCGCGCATTGGCGAATGGCACAGCGGACAAAGCGCATCCGGCGCATCTTCGTGGGTGAAGCTGCGCCGGCATGCATCGCACCAAAGGTAGGTTTTGGCAGAAGCGGTGTCACTCATGCGCCGTTCGTTCCTCTGCGGCGCGTCGCGAAGAACGGGCAAGAGCCTAATCCCGCAAGCCGCGCTTCTCGTAGCGCTCCATCCCGCCGCCAAGGCCAACATTGACCGCGCCCGGATGCTCGCCGGCCTTGTCCGCCCAGACTTGGATCCGGTGCGTGATCCAGATGCCGCCGATCATCATCACGACCGCGATCAGCACTTCGATTGTATCGGCGAGCACCCCAAAGTCGGCCAGATTATTGACGCGTAAGCTACCAAGCCATTGAATGAAATCTCGCATGCCGATCCTCCTGCATCACTCCAGCGATTATTGCGCGACCAGCTTGCCAACCATGCCTGCTTCCGTGTGGCCAGGCACGTTGCAGTGAAAGTCATATTCCCCCGCTGGAGCGTTGACGGTAATCGCCTTTGTCTCGCCGGGCGCCAGGTCTTCGCTGATGTTGAGTGCCGCGATCGAGAAGTTATGCGGCAGTGCGCCCTCATTCTTGAGCGTGATCTTCACGTCGGTGCCGGCGGGAATCGTCACCATTGCGGGATCAAAGTTCAATTCTGCTGGCTTGCCTGCGACAATCGTGACTGGCTGCGCGGCTGCCGCCTGGCTGCCGGTGGTTTCCTGCGCGGGTTGCGTCGGCTGCTCACCGCCCCCTGCTGGCGCCGCGGCCGCACCCCCTCCGGCAACGGTCAGTGTGCCGACCATGCCAGCCTCTTTGTGCCCCGGCACATTGCAATAGAACTGGTAGGTGCCAGCCGGAGCCTTGATGGTGAGTTCCTTTGTCTCGCCTGGCAAGATATCAACGCTAATTTGCAGTTCGTCGATCGAGAAGTTGTGCGGGAGCGCACCCTCGTTCCGCAGCGTCACCTTAACCTCGGTATCGGCGGGAATGGACAACTGCGCGGGTTGGAACTGAAGCTCCGATGGCTTTCCGGCCACGACCTCGATAGCCGTCGCCGCCGCGGGCGCCTCGCCACCACCCACCGCGGGTTGCTGCCCACCGGCTGGCGTCGGTTGCGCTGCAACCTCCTGAGGCGCTGCCCCGCCCGCTTGCGCGACCAGCGTGCCGACCATTCCGGCCTCGCGGTGCCCAGGAACGTTGCAATAGAAATCGTACGATCCGGCCGGCGCGTTGACCGTGATTTCCTTGGTCTCGCCGGGCAGGAGATCGACGCTGATTTGCAGCGCGTCAATCGAGAAGTTGTGCGGCAGCGCACCCTCGTTCTTGAGCGTGACCTTGACGTCGGTTCCAGCAGCGATGGTGACGTTGGCCGGTTCAAACTTCAATTCTTCTGGCTTGCCAGCGATGATCGTCACTTCGGTGACCGCCTCGCCGCCGGGAGCGGGCGTTGGCTGAGGAGCGGCTGGGGTCGGCGAAGCGGCCGGCTGCGTGGCTGCCGGAGGCGGCGTCGGATAGCCGCCATAGGTCTTGATCGCTTCGTTGTAGACACGGTTCCAATCCACGTGCTGGATCATCAACACGAGATCGTCGATCTGCGCGTCGATCAGCGGCCCACCGTAGTCCACGCCCCAGGCGGGCATCAGGTTGCGGCCCTTCTTGATCGTCTCGGCAATGACGGTTGCCCGCGCCGCGACACCACCTGGATAGGGCGTTCCGTTCGCCTGAATGCCCTCCTGATTGAGCTTCGTCGCGTAGGTGTTTCCGCCGAGCGGCATGCCAATCCGGCCAGTGCCGGCCGCGCCTGGTTCCATGAAGCCTTCACCCGCGGGGCCGTGGCATTGCAAGCAGAGCGAGATATAGTTTCGAATTCCCCGCTCGATGGCGGCCTCCTGCTGCTCCTGTTCTTCCGCCTTGATCCGGTTGTTCTCGTCTGCGAGGTAGAGCACCAACACGGTGGCTAGTGCCACCAGCCCGATGACAACAACCGTTGCGAGCCGCTGCACAGCTCCCACGATGTCGCTCTCCTATCCCTTCTCAGTTACCGCGATCGCGTCGTGACAGGCGCGCAAAATCGCGGTAATGCCAACGCCAGTCACCGGATTACGCCGGATATGGAACAGCTTGACTTGGCTCATAATCGTGCCGCTCGGTGATCTTGCCCGTGTCAACGGTCACGCTGCCGTCCGGATTGACCGTGACTGCCATCAGATCCATCGGCCGGGGAGCCGGGCCGCCGGTGCGGACACCGTTGTAGTCATACATGCTGCCGTGGCACGGGCACTGGAAGGCGCGTGGATTGAGGTGGTCATCTTCTTTCGCCGGGCCAACATACGGCACCGTGCAACCGAGATGCGGGCACTTCCAATAGAGTGCAAGCAGACCATCATCATTGCGAACGAGGTAAAACTTGCCAGGAGCGAACTGATATGGCTTGCCATACTTCTCGGGAATGTCCGTGGCAGCGACATTGAGCGCGCTACCGAACGTGCCTTGCTTGTTCGGCCAAATGAAGCGCACAAATCCTGCCGCGAGTTCCGCCAGCACAATGAGGACGGCGCCCAGCGTCGCATTCCGCAGGAAGCTGCGTCGCGTGACGGTCGGGCGGACGGCCGTTCCCGCGTGAAACCGTCCCAACAGCCCCATGAGCCGTGCGATCAGGCCGCCTAGGACAAGTCCAAAAATCGTGCGAATAAGTGAAATCATAACCTCATGCCTCTATGCTTGCCGGCAATGTGCCGGTAATCGAGCGCGGCGGAGTTCGCATCCAGCTTCCGGCTGTGCCGCTCCTCCTCATTAGTGATGCTCCAGCGGGAGGTTCCACGGCCACGTTAAGTCCTGTCCGGGCCCGCGGAACGACGTCCCGAAAATGGTGAGAACGATATACGTCACATAGAAGCCCGTGAAGAGCGCGATGATCATTTCCCGTCGGGTAGGCTTGAAGATTGCCTGAACAAGTGCCATCAGCAGGCCGATCATGCCGAGCATGACAATCGTGGGATAAATCGTGTTGTAAATGAGCTCGGAGGCGCCTCGGTCTTGCAGCCACGCCTTGATGCCCCAGCCGGTGCGGCGATCCCCGATAAACTCATCGGCCACGATCATGGCGGGCAGCACAACCGCCGTGAAGACCGTGGTGAAGGCGATAATTCGGCGGCCCTTAGCAGAAGTGCCCAAAATGCCGACGCCAAGCGGGCTGCGGTCGATGTACGGAATCGCGGCGATGGCGAGGAGGGCTACCGTCGGCACAATCACGCCTGCGAGGCCAGCGTTCATGTGCAGCAGAAGTTCCTGCAGATTCAGGAAGTACCAGGGCGCCTTGGAGGGGTTGGGTGTCTTGTTTGGATTAGCGTGCTCCGTGAGCGGTGCGCTCACGAAGATGGACAGCAGCGTGAGAATCACCAGAAAGACGGTGGCACAGACCGCCTCGACCACCACGAGTGATGGCCACACCATCACCTCGTCGTCGGCGAGATCAGTCGGGCGAGCCAGTGCTCGGCCGCGTACCAATTCGAGGAGTTTCTGACGCCTGGCCTCGTCAATCTGGCCCGGCGCCCCCATTCCGGGTCGTTGTACCAGCTCTGCCATCACCTATCTCCCGTCACTACCTGCCATGACCGCGCCACGCTGCGAGTGGTCGCCGGCCAATTCCGAAGATTCGCTTACGAGCGCCAGACCATGGTGCCATAACGACGGGGGTGAGATGCCCTGGCTTGGCGCGGTCCCGATTACAGCGGTCCGGAGATGCCGCCATCTTTGCGAATCCGCCAGAAGTGAACCGCCATGAGGAAGGCCGCTGTGAGCGGCAAGAACAGCACATGCAGGGTATAGAACCGAATGAGCCCGGCCTGCTCAATCTCCTTGCCACCGCGAAGGATCAGCAGAATCTTCGGGCCAAGCAGCGGCGCTGCGCCACCGATGTTCGTGCCGACGGTGATTGCCCAGATTGCGAGTTGGTCCCACGGCAGCAAGTAACCGGTGAAAGAGAGCAGGAACGTCACGACGAGCAAGAGCACGCCGATAACCCAGTTGAATTCTCGGGGTGGCTTATAGGAGCCGGTGTAGAAGACGCGGCCCATATGCAGGAATACTGCAATCACCATCCCCTGGGCTGCCCACCGGTGCATATTGCGCATCAGAGAGCCGAAGGTCACGCTGGCCTCGATATCCTTCATGCTCTGGTACGCCTGCGTGGTCGACGGCACGTAGTAAAACATCAGAAGCACGCCCGTCATCGTCAGGACGAGAAACATGAAGAAGGACAGACCGCCAAGGCAGAAGGTATACGTCACTTTCGTGGCGTACCGCTTGATCTTGACGGGGTGAATATGGAGGAAGACGTTGCTGGCGATGATCAGCGCCTGGTTGCGCTGCGTATCCGGATAGCCGTGCCGGACAATTGATCGCCAGATCGCTGAGCCGGTAATGCGATCGGCCAGCGTCTGCTCTCGCCTCATGCCCTCTCCTCCTCAATCATGGTCAACGAACGCTGCTTGGCGTCATGGCCAGGCACTTCACCGCTGGCCAGATGATCGCATGGCCCCACGCCCTTTGTGGCGCGATGCTGCAGGGTATTGTCCGTTCTGGACGGTGAGGCGGTCAAGCCGATTGTAATTGAATGCACGGCCGGTGAAGGGGCGAGGGAGGGGTCAGGAGTCGGGGGTCGGTTGAGGGGCTGGGGGTTAGGGGCTAGGGGCTAGGGAAGCGTCGAGCTTCGAGCGACGAGCTTCGAGGTGTGAGCTATCAGCCGTCAGGGATCGTAGGGGCGCGATTCATTGCGCCCTGCCATGATCGATAGCGGCGGGATCCGTGCCCGCCCGCAGGGTCAGGAATCGGGGATCAGGGGGCGGTGTGGGCTAGGGAAGGTTCGTTTGAGTGCCGAGCTTCAGGAGGCACCTATGGTCTCCCGTAAGGGTCGGGTGGCGGGGGCACGGATGCCTCACGGTTTGCTGCTACCGGCTTTCGGCCATTGGCTATCGGCTGGAGACCACGGCAGACGCGGCGGCCTGCCCCTCCAATCTCAGGCACCTAAAACCGGACGGCTGATATCTGCTTGCTGTTCGGGGTGGGCGCGACAGGACTCGAACCTGTGACCTCGCGGATGTGAACCGCGCGCTCTGGCCGGCTGAGCTACGCGCCCGGCTGCTGTGCTTCAATAATACCATGTTTCTCGGCGAGGCAAGAGCGCGCGGTTCTGCCCGAGATGTTCGAATCAGTCGTCGGCCAGGGCGATGCAGTCCACTTCGACAAGTGCCCCAAGCGGCAGGCGCGCTACCTGCACCGTGCTCCGCCCTGGGGGATCGACCGGGAAATATCTCCCATACACTTCATTGAAGGCGGCGAAATCATCGAGGTTGACGAGATAGCAGGTGGTCTTGACGACTTTGGCAAACGATGATCCGGCCGCGTCGAGAATCGCAGCCAGATTCTGCATCACGCGCTCCGTCTGGACGGCAATGTCTCCCTGAACGAGCTGGCGTGTCTCGGGGTCTATTGGAATCTGTCCCGCCGTAAAGACAAAGCCGTTCGCTTTGATCCCTTGAGAATACGGACCGATGGCAGCCGGTGCGCCAGTGGTAGCTATGACATCCCGCGACATTGGACTCCGAACCTCCTCATCCTTGTGCACATCGCCCTGAACGTGGCCGGGCGGAGAGCCGAGCGAGTCTAGCAGGACATCGAATGGTCAGCAATAAGCGGCAATCTGTGTCATTCAGGCACAAGAAACTGCCCGCATCCCGCAACCGCTGGGTTGTCTGTGTTGCCGCTCCGTGCCGAACGTTACACATCGAACTCGGACAGCTTTTGTACGTCTCTTGTGTACGTACACCTTTGTTGGCTAGAATATGTGTTGACGTGCGGCCTTGACCGTGAGGTGATGATGAGCACGACGCCGCAAGTGCTGCCGGCGCCACTTCGCCGCCCGTGGCGGATGCGCGCTCGCTCGTTCGCCAGTGATTCAACCGTCGCGCGCATCGCGCGATGGGCGTTCGGCCTGGCAGCAATGGTTCTTGGGACGCTGGCGCTTAGTCTCGTCCTTTACGCAAGCACGCATGCCGATCGCGTCTACGAAGGCGTCGTTCTTGCCGGGATTCCCGTTGGTGGGTTGACTGAAGCCGAAGCGCGCGTCGCCGTCGAAGAAGCGTTCGAGCGCTATCAGAACTCTGCCACGCTCACGCTCAGGCATGATGATCAGGTACTTCGCCTCGACGTGAGCGAGACCGGCATCACCCTCGATGCCGAAGCGTCGGCCGCTGCTGCCTATGCCTATGGGCGGCATGGTTCTCTATGGGAGCGGTCGCGCGCGTGGGCGCGAGCATTGATGCGCCGGCAATCGCTGCCGCTGGTTATCAACATCGACCAGCAGCGCTTGGACGCAAGGCTGACCGAGCTCGCACAGCGGGTGATCTATCCGCCTTCGAATGCCGTGCTTGTCGTCGATGATGAGCGCGGTCCGGAGATTGTCCCGGAGCGATCAGGGTTGGCTTTTGACCTCGGCGCAACGCGGCTGCTTGTCGCTCGGCGGCTCAAGACGATGTCAACCGAGCCCGTGCCACTCGTCACGTCTGAAGTACTGCCCTCGGTAGTCGCCAGCGATTTGCAGGATGAGCTACTCGCTGCGCAGGCGATCACAGGCGCCCCATTCGTGGTGTCCGCGCTTGACCACCAGTGGAGCATTGATCCGGTCTCGTTGCGGCGGCTCGTGCGGGTGCCGCCGGGCGGAGGCCAAGTGACGGTCGATCAGCAGGCTCTTGCCGATTTCGTTGCCCGGCTTGCGCAGGAGATCGAGCATCCAGCGACGAACGCCGCGGTGGTTGTGAACGATGATGGTGTTTTTGCTGCAGTACTTGGGGAGGCGGGGATTGAGGTTGAGCGCGAAAGCTCAACCCAGGCGCTCGTCGCGGCCCTGACCGCCGGGGAGCGGAGCGCGCAGTTGGTCATCCAGCAACCAGCGCCGGCGATCTCTGACGAACAGGCAGCCGCGGCGGCAGAGCGGGCAAATGCATTGGTCGCGAATGGCATTGGATTGGAATGGGATGGCGGCTCTGCCCGGTTGGGACGCGGCGATCTCGTGCGGGCGCTGGTAATCGAGCCGGAGCCAGGCGCCGAAGAGCCATTTTCGTTCCGGATCGACCAGCACGCGCTGGCGGAACTTCTGTCGCCGGTTGCCGAGCAGATTGCTGTGCCGGCGCAGGATGCCCGTTTCCGTCTGGTCAATAATCGCGTGAAGGTGGTTCAGCGCGAAGTAGTTGGACGGGAACTCGATATTGAGGCGGCTGCTGCTGCCATTGCCGATGCAGTCATGAACGGGCGTCCGGCGGTGTCGCTGCCAGTTGTTCAGGTGAAGCCAGCGTATACAGCATCAATGGCGAAGAAAATCAGCCTGCCGGATGTGCTAGCTGATGCATCGACCTATTATGGCAATTCGAGCGCACCCAGGAGGCACAACGTAGAGCTTGCTGTCCGCCTGGAGGATGGCTGGCTCGTGCCGCCGGGCGGTCAATTCTCGTATGTGGAGCATGTGGGCAAGGTTTCCCAAGCTGAGGGATTCGTGACGGGATTTGGCATCGTGGCGAGTCCGGAAAACGACGGCAGCGTCACCACAGCACCCGTGGTCGGCGGTGGGATTTGCCAAGTGTCAACGACGATCTTTCAGGCGGCGTTCTGGGCAGGCCTACGCATCGATGAACGGTACGAGCATCCCTACTGGTTGCAGACCTACGGCGAGCCCCCGCGTGGGATGAAAGGGCTGGATGCCATGGTCAACGTCGAAGATGATTGGTCGCTCGATCTGAAATTCACCAATACCACGGGCAATTGGATCGCTGTCGTCGTGACTGCCGACGGGGAGCGGGTGACTGCTCAGATCCGGGGCACCGATCCGGGGTGGACGGTGCAAGTGTTCGATCCGGTGATCACCGACGTCATCCCAGCAGATACTCGCACCTATTACACGGAATCCCCAGAGTTGCCGAGCGGACAAGAATTGCAGGTGGAAACGGCGCAGGAAGGATTCACTGCCACGGTGCATCGCGTCGTGACCGACCGGGATGGCAAGGTAATAGATGACGTGGTGTTGACAAGCACCTACGCGCCGTCCCGGACAACGATCTTGCGGGGCACAGGTCCGGCCAACAGCTAAATGCAGCGCCGCAATTGACGACCGACCGAGGGTTGACGCGCGCGGTGGGTTCGAGTATCATCTCCCGGCTGCAAGGGGGTGGCCGAGCGTCCACCAGGCACGTTGACAGGCAGACAGCAGGGCGACGGAATCTTGACATAACGGTTTGCCCTGATATATCATAATGGCGCTCTCGCGGAGAGGCGCCAGTGCCTGCCGGAGACGGTGACGCGAGGGTTATGAAATCCCTTGACAGATTGAAACTCGGTTACTAAGATTACCGAGCCCTCGACGAGAGGGGACGCGCTCAGCCGCGTGAGTGGATCGAGCGCCTGCACGTTAGAGAAGCTGGCGTTTACCCGTGTGGGGGTGGTGCGCCGCAGACGGAGCAGTGGGGTTCGGAGGGGTGTGCTGGGGTAATGCGAGGCGAGAGCCCCTGCGGGTCTGGTGGGGTGATGTGTCCTGCTGGGTCGTGGGGGTGAGAGAGTGAGATGGTGGCGAGTTTGATCCTGGCTCAGGATCAACGCTGGCGGCGTGCCTA
>JBHOQQ010000092.1:0-5025 GCA_042408955.1 Thermomicrobiales bacterium | reverse complement strand
AGCGAGATGCGGCGCCGCGTCTGCAGTGCTCCTTGCAGGCGCGGCGCGACCGTGGCCCGGCTCGTCGGGTAGGGACGTTTCATGTCGACCCTTGTTGCAGCTCGTCGCCAGGTGCGCCCAGCGGAGGAAGCGGCGCGGATCGGTCTTGCGCCGCTCCTTTTGATCACCCCTCCGCTCGCGTGGATGACGTTCTTCTACTTGATCCCGCTGGGAATTCTGCTGGTCTATGCCTTTTGGTCGGTCGATTACCTGACGATCCAAAAGACCTTCACGTTCAAGAATTTCGAGACATTTTTCACGAATGCCTTGTATCCGCGTGTGCTCGCGCGAACGGTGCTCATGGCCACCCTGGTGACGGTGGCAGATATCATCATCGCGTTTCCGCTAGCGTATACGCTGGCGAAAAAGGTGCGCCGCAACCGGGAACTCTTGCTGATCTTGGTGATCTTTCCACTTTGGAGTTCTTATCTTGTGCGTGCCTTTGCGTGGAGAACGATACTTGGCAAAAATGGCATCTTGAACTCGTTTCTCATGTGGAGTGGCATCATTGATGAGCCGTTGGGGTTTCTCCTTTATTCCAAAACTGCAATGTTTCTGACCTTCTGCCAGGTCTGGCTTCCATTTATGATTCTGCCAATCTACACGATTCTCGACCGTATTCCGAACTCCCTGCTGGAAGCGGCCGCCGATCTCGGATCGACCGGGTTGCAGACCTTTCGCCGGGTGATTCTTCCGTTGTCGTTGCCTGGTGTTTTCGCGGGGAGCCTCACGGTCTTCAGCCTGACGATGGGAGACTACATTACGCCGACCTTGATCGGTGGACCTGGCGATCAGTTGATCGGCAAAATCGTGGCCGACAATTTTGGCACGGCGAATAACTGGCCGCTCGGCGCGACGCTGGTCATTCCCATTCTGCTGATCATCTCGGCCTTCTTGCTCGTTGCGAACCGGTTCGGCGCGCTGGGGAGGACGAGCACATGAGCGCAATCGCTGCACCAGGACGGGACGTTACGACTCGTGCTCGCGGCGGAGGATGGGCGTGGCGTCCGGCGCGGATTGCGCTTGGAGCGGTCACGATCTTGACCTATGTGTTTCTCTATTTGCCGCTGATCGTTGTCGTGCTGTACTCCTTTAGTGCCACCAAGGTCAATGCCTGGCCGATACAGGGCTATAGCTTCAAGTGGTATCGTGAGCTTCAGGATGACTCCGAGATACGCGCCGCGATCGGTCTGTCAATCCGGCTGGGCCTCACCGCGGCGCTCATCGCCATGGTGCTGGGCACGCTCGGGGCGCTCGCGCTCGACCGCTATCGAATTCCTGGAAAAACGGCTATTCGCTTCCTTGTGGTCTTGCCGATCACCTTGCCCGGCATCGTCACCGGTGTCGCACTCCTCTCGTTCTTCAGCTTGTCGAACCGTCCCCTGGCGGATTGGACGACGACAGTGGCAGGATTGACCTTTCCTTGGCCGCTCATCATTGGACATGCGACGTTCTGCATCACGCTGGTCATGAATAATGTGGTCGCCCGCCTTGGGCAGCTCCCTCGCCATCTCGACGAAGCTTCTGCTGATCTGGGAGCGACGCCGTGGCGAACCTTTTGGCGAGTCACGTTCCCGCTGATCCTACCGGCCATTCTCGCGGGCGGGATTCTTGCCTTTACGCTTTCGTTCGATGAAATCGTGGTCTCCCTCTTTCTCAAGGGACGAGACAATACGCTGCCACTGCTCATCTGGGGACGCCTGCGCTTGGGCCTATCGCCGGAGATCAACGCGGCAGCAACGGTCATTATTGGTGTCTCATTGATTAGTGTGCTTGTGTCGAGCAGGTTGTTGTACCGCTCGGCGCCGAGGTCGTCCTAATATCATGTCACGTGCAGCATTTCTGACTGATACTCCTGTTCCCGCACCTGTGGCGAGCGATGCCACCGCCGATTCCGGCTCGCCAAGCGTCGAGCTTCGCGATGTGGTGAAACGTTTTGGCGATATCGTCGCTGTCGACCACGTCTCGCTTGAGGTGCGGCGCGGAGAGTTCCTCACCCTGCTGGGACCGTCTGGCTGCGGCAAGACCACCACGCTGCGCATGATTGGTGGTTTTGAGCTTCCGAGCTCGGGTCAGATCCTGATCCACGGCGTAGACATGAGCCGGCAACCACCCTACCGGCGTCCCGTGAACACGGTCTTCCAAAACTACGCCCTGTTCCCTCACCTTACGGTCGGCCAAAACATCTCCTACGGCCTCATCATGGCCAAGGTGCCACGCGAGGAGCGGGAGCGCCGCGTCGCTGAGGCGTTAGCGATGGTGCGTTTGCCGCACGTGGAGCATCGCAAGCCGGCTGAGCTTTCGGGAGGACAGCAGCAACGGGTGGCGCTGGCGCGAGCGCTCGTCAACCGGCCCCAAGTGCTGTTGTTGGACGAGCCCCTTGGTGCGCTCGACCTCAAGCTTCGCAAGGCGATGCAGTTGGAGTTGAAGCGGCTGAATCGGGAAGTCGGGGCCACGTTTATCTACGTGACGCACGATCAGGAAGAAGCGCTCACGATGTCCGACCGGATCGCGGTGATGAGCGAGGGGCGGATTCTTCAAATAGGAACTCCTGCGGAGATCTACGAGCGTCCCAACAGCCGCTTTGTGGCCGATTTCATCGGCCAGACGAATTTCCTTGAAGGCGCTTGCATTCGCCAGGTGGGTGACGAGTGTGAAGTTGACGTGCCAGGTGTCGGAGTGGTGCGGGGACGGACTGGCAAGCCGCTCACGCCCCGGAGCTTGGTCTGGCTCGCGGTGCGCCCGGAGAAGATCAGCCTGATGGTGGAGCAGCATGAGGCGGGTGTGCCAAGCGGATGGAATGCGCTCAGGGGACGGGTCGAAGACGTCGTCTATCTGGGCACGCACAGTCAGATCGGCGTTCGCCTCACTGACGCCGCGGTGTTGACAGTGCTCCGGCAGAATTATTCGGCGATCGAGCCGGCGTTGACCCGTGGGGAGCCGATCTTCGTAGCCTTTGCTCCCGCGGTGGCGATGGTGCTTGATACGTAGTTCAGCCTCCCGCGTCTGAGAGCAGAGCCTCCGCCAGCGAAGATCAGGGTAGCCTGCTGCGTACCGTTGGACACTCGTTTGGGGCTGCTCTGGAGCAAAAGGTGCACTCTGCCCTGGAAGGACGAGCAGGTGCCGCCAAGCTACTTGACGATTCCTTTTGTGGGAGTAGAATAACTGGAAATTTCTTTCAGGGGACACTGTTGTCGCTTCCCCCAAGGGTGTGGGAGGGTTACCATGTCTGAGCAAGCGGCGCGGCTACGAACGATAGACTGCCTGACGATGATCGAGCAGCGATTACCGGCACTGTCCGGGGCATCGCGGAGGGTGGCAGAGGCGATCGTCAAGGACCCGTGGGCGGTCTTAGGGATGACCATTTACGATGTCGCGGCGATCAGTGGAGTCAGCTTGCCGTCTGTGACGCGGTTCTGCCGTGCCGTCGGCTATCCAGGGTTTCGTGAGCTTGTGCAGGGGATCGCGCAGTCGCTCGGGCGCATCGAATCGAAGGATTTTGAAACGCTGCAGGCGCCCGCGTCTGGCAATGGGCTTGCGGCGCTCGCGAACACGATAGTCAAGCGCCAAATTGATGCGCTCCAGACTACGGCGCACACCCTCGACTTTGAGGCGATTGAGCGGGCGGTTGACGCGATTGCCAATGCGAGCCGGGTGACGATCATTGGACACGGCGGCGCGTATGTGCCAGCGCTGGGCATGGCGGTCAAGCTCAATTGGGCTGGAATTCCGGCGAAGGCATCCACGCCAGACTTATTCTGCAATCAGGTGATCGCGGTTGATGAGCACGATGTCGTGATCGGTGTCTCACACCAGGGTCGCACACGCGATCTGATCGAGATGCTTTCGCTTGCGAAATCCTTTGGGGCGACAACGATTGCGATCACCGCGGTGCCTCAATCGCCCCTGGCCACCGTGTCGACGATCGCGCTGTATGTGCTGACGCCCGAGGTTGCGCGCGCTGGCACCTTCTTGATCGCGTTCGACACGCTGATGGTGGTCGCGGATATCCTTTCGGCCGCGGTCGCCGATCGCCGGTGGAATGGGCAGCCACCGCACCGGCGGGAAGTGGTGGAGTGGATCGAGACGCATTTGCGTGTCGGTCCGATGCCGCAACTACAGCAGCCGCGAACCCGGCGGAGCCAGCGCAACGATCGCGGCGCTTCCGACGGAGCCACCGATGGGTAGGTACGAAATCCGTTGTCGTTCATGTGAAACCTACCTGCCGCGGGACAGATACCTCCGCCGATGCCCGTTCTGCGGTGGAGACATCGAATTTGTGTACGATCTGACCAATGTCCGGCTTGACCGCGAATTGCCAGGCATCTGGCGGTTTATTGATCTTCTTCCGGTCGATTCGCCATCCGAGGCAGTGACACTCGGAGAAGGATGGACACCGCTGCTACCGGCCCGCATCGGCTCGTCCTTAGGCGCGAGCCTTTACTGGAAATGGGAAGGAGCAAATCCAACTGGATCGCAGAAAGATCGGGGCCTTGCAGTCGCAATTGCCAAGGGGAAGGCTCTTGGATTCTCGGCCGCGATCATCGCATCGACGGGCTCAGCCGGGCTCTCGTCTGCTGCCTACGCTGCGCGGGCGGGGATGCGTCACGGGGTGCTAGTCAGCCGCAACGCTCCCGTTGCGAGGATCTTCCCGATGGCGGCGCTTGGGTCGTCGATCTTCGAGGTTGAGGGCACGATCGAAGACACCCTCGAATTACTCGCATTGGCCAGCGAGCGGCTTGGCGCGTATGAGACGACCACGTATCGCCGGGCGAATCCGTACCAAAGTGAAGGAGCAAAAACCCTCGGATACGAAATCTTTTTGCAACACGGATCAGTTCCAGATTGGATCATCATCCCGGTGGGCGGTGGTGGCACACTCGCATCGGTCTGGCGCGCGTTCCAGGACCTCAAGTGCTTGGGGCTTATCGATCGATTGCCAAAGCTCGCTGGCGTGCAGCCTGCCGCCTACAACGCGCTGCGCAT
>JBHOQQ010000091.1:0-16855 GCA_042408955.1 Thermomicrobiales bacterium | reverse complement strand
CGCTCTTCCCACCGGCGACAACGCGCCAGCGCCTACGCGTGGAGACGGCCATATTTCCTCATCACATCTTGCAGGCGATCCAGCGGGATCGCGTAGGATATGCGCCCCTCGATCCCGACCATCGTCGTTGCCATGCAGAGGGCGTTGACGATCGCTTCCTGTGTTGCTTCGGCCACCGCCTCGAATAGCCCATCAATCGCCGTGTTCGGCACCATCCGCGTGGCGATCGGGCTGATCCGGTCCGCTGGATCCATCAATTCCCGGTTCCCGGTCGCAAAGCAGAGGAAGAGGTCGCCGCTGCCGTTGTCGCCGTTGCCGCCGACACGGGCAAGACCAACCGTCGCCCGCTGCGCGAGCCGCTTGCACTGATGCGGGAGCAGCGGAGCATCGGTCGCCACAATGATGATGATCGAGCCATCTCCTCGCGAGCGGGGCCACGGTGGTGGGACCACATCTGGCCCGATCTCCTCACCGACGGGCACACCATCAATGCGCAGCAGGTACCGGCGCCCGTAGTTCGCCTGCACGAGCACGCCAACCGTCCAGCCGCCGCGCTCGGGTGGAAGCACGCGGGAGGAGGTGCCAATACCTCCCTTGAACTCGTGGCAATTCATGCCTGTCCCACCGCCGACACAGCCCTCGGCAACCGGTCCACTGGCCGCCGCGTCGAGCGCTTGGAAGACATGCTCCGGACGGACGTGAAAGCCGTTGATGTCGTTCAGCCAGCCGTCGTAGGTTTCTGCCACTACGGGCAGGCTCCAGGCAATGTCATGCACGTTCTGCCGGCGTTGCACTTCGTAGGCGATGATGGCGTCTCGCACCACGCCGACGCTGTGCGTGTTCGTGATTGCGATCGGCGTTGTGAGCAAACCCGACTCCTCGATCCAGGCGATCCCGGTCATTTCGCCATTGCCGTTCAGTTGGTGATATCCGGCAAAGACGGGATCGTCGCTCAGCGCCCCCTCGTGAGGAATGATCACGGTCACGCCAGTCCGAACCGGGCCGCGGCCCACCACGAGCGGCCCATCGCCAGCAATGAGCGTTGTGTGTCCCACTCGAACGCCAGGCACATCCGTGATCGCGTTCCATTGCCCCGGCTCCAACCGGCCGATCCGGATCCCCAGTTCTCGCGCTCGCAGCCGCGCGCCATCGCCTATCGTCATCTCCTCCTCCTCTTCGTTCGATTCCCCGCCTGACGCCTTTCAGCAGGATGCATCGGATCCGGATCGGCCAGAAGGAACCGGATGTTGCCGGCTCTTCCTTTCGCGTTGTCATGGCCGTGATTCCTCACCTAGGTTGGGAAATCCTGTCGTGTGAAGCAAACACGCCCGAGCAGCACACCGCGGCCACTCCAGCCGCGTCCCATCTGCGCGCGCTGGCGGATGGCTTCTAGACGCCCGGCCAGCGCCCAGCGCGAAGGCATGTCCTGGCGTGATGCCGGCACCACCGGTCGCGAGCCAGCCAGCGCCAGAATCGCTGCCACAATGGCATCTCGCTCATCAGGGGATGGCTCTGGCTTAATCTCGATGTTGAGGCTGGCTGGAGCCATCGCCGCGTCAGCCGCATTGCCCGTTGGCATGTCCGTCATAGTGGGATATTTCCGTGCTTCCGTGCCGGAGCGGTCACGCGCTTGGAGCGCGCGAGCGCCAGCGACCGGATCAGCCAGCGCCGTGTCTGGCGCGGCAGGATGACATCATCAACATACCCGCGCGATGCCGCCTGATACGGGCTGGCAAAGAGCGTTTCGTACTCGGCGATGAGCTCCTTTCGGCGCTCGTCCGGCCGGGGCGACTCGGCAAGCTCTCGCCGGAAGAGCAGATTGACCGCGGCCTCCGGACCCATCACGGCGATCTCGGCAGTTGGCCAGGCCACGACGAAGTCGGCGCCGATATGCCGGGAGTTCATGACGACGTAGGCACCGCCATACGCTTTGCGGGTGATCACCGTCACCCGTGGGACCGTCGCCTCGGCAAAGGCATACAAGAGTTTCGACCCGTGCCGGATGATGCCGCGATACTCCTGGTCAGTGCCAGGAAGGAAACCGGGGACATCCTCAAAGACGACGAGCGGAATATTGAAGGCATCGCAAAACCGCACGAACCGCGCAGCCTTGACGCTGGCGTCAATGTCGAGCGTCCCGGCCAGCACCCTCGGCTGATTGGCGATCACACCCACGCTGTAGCCATCAAGACGCCCGAACCCGCAGATGATGTTGGCAGCGTGCGCCGCCTGCACCTCGAAAAACTCCCCGCCATCGACGATCGCCGCGATGACGTCGTGCATGTCGTAGGGCTTCGTGGGCGATTCGGGGACCAGGCCATCCAACTCAGGCACCTCGCGCTCTGGGTCATCTGCTCGGTCGAAGCGCGGCGGATCTTCCAAGTTATTCGAGGGGATGTAGGACAGCAACGTCCGCACCTGGAGGTTCAGATCATCTTCATCCGCGGCCGCAAAATGGGCCACGCCGCTCAGGCGCGTGTGCGTGCTGGCACCGCCGAGTTGCTCGTGCGTCACCTCCTCCCCGGTCACCGTCTTGATCACGTCCGGCCCGGTGATGAACATCTGGCTGGTGCCTTCGACCATGAAGATGAAGTCGGTCATGGCCGGGGAATAGACGGCGCCACCCGCGCAGGGTCCAGCGATAATCGAGATTTGCGGAATGACGCCGGAAGCGCGCACGTTGCGGAAGAAGACCTCGCCATAACCCGCCAGGCCCTCCACGCCTTCCTGAATCCGCGCCCCAGCCGAATCATTGATGCCAATCACCGGCACGCCAAAGCGCTCGGCCAAGTCCATCAACTTGACCATCTTCTCAGCGAATGCCTCACCGAGCGACCCACCGAAGACGGTGAAATCGTGGGAGAAGATCGCGACGCGCCGTCCATCAATGGTGCCGAACCCGGTCACGACGCCGTCGCCGTAGGGCCGGCTCCGGTCCATGCCGAATTGTGTCGCCCGGTGCTGCACAAAAGGATCAAGCTCCTCAAAGGATTCCTCGTCGAGCAGCGCCAGGATGCGCTCCCGTGCCCCGCGTTTGCCTCGCGCGTGCTGCTTCTCAGCGGCTGCCTCGTGCTGCGCGGCAAGCTGCTTCCGCAGCTCTGCCAGGCGCTCGGCTTTGGACATGGCCTTCAGGTTCATCGCGCGTGGCCCTGTCTCTGTCATGCCTCCACCTTCAATCGCCCCTCTGATCCCCGTATGGATTCTACTGGAGCCATCTCCTATCCAGTGGCACGAGCCCAAGCGGCGCCTTTCGCGCATGGCCCCGCGCCGGTCGCCAGCTTGGCCATGAATACGCTACGCTGCGGGCAATTGATGTGCCCAGACTCGGAGGGGCTCATGCAAGCCGTGTATCGCCACCCCTGGAACGTCACCGTTGAGGAGGCGCGAGCGATCCAGCAGGAGTTGCGCAAGCGCGTCTCGCTCATCGATGCGATCGCTCCGGACGCGATCCGGCATGTGGGTGGCGTCGACACTGGATACGTTAACAACGAGCTAGGCACGAATGGCTTCGCCGCCGTTGTGATCATGTCCTTTCCCGCGCTTGGCCAGAGCGAGATCGTGATCGGCGAGCACCGGGTGGAGTTCCCCTATGTTCCAGGTTTTCTCACCTTTCGCGAAGGCCCACCGATTCTTGCTGCCCTGGAGCGCGTCGCGATTGAGCCTGATGTGCTGTTGATTGATGGACACGGCTACGCCCATCCCCGCCGCTTGGGCATCGCCACCCACATCGGCGTCCTGCTCGACCGGCCAACGATCGGGTGTGCCAAATCGGTGCTCGTCGGCCAGTACGAGGAGCCAGACGACCGGTTCGGAGCCCATTCCCCGCTGATCCACCAGGGAGAAGTGGTCGGCGCCGCAGTACGCACGCGGCCCGGCCACGCCCCGCTGTTCGTCTCCCCCGGACACAAGCTCAGCGTTGCCACGGCGGTGAGCATCGTCCTGGCCTGTTGCCGGGATAATGGGTATCTCCCTGTGCCGACGCAAGCAGCGCACGACGCAGTGGCGCGGCACACGCGCCCGCTGCGCAAACGCCGGTAAGCCCGCGCAAGACTGCTTCACCGCCAGCTATCACCGATGGGCCGCAAGCGCGGTTGCCACACTCCTGATAGCTGGCGGCTGATACGAATTACAACGATGGCCTGGTGACCGCACCCTCGTGTGCCTGCGAGACCAGGGCCGCGTATTTGGCCATGACGCCGCTGGTGTAGCGTGGCGCGGGCGGCGTCCACTCCGCCAGCCGGCGCTGGATCTCCTCGTCACTCAATTCGACGTCGAGCCGGCGGTTCTCGATGTCCATGACGATCATGTCGCCTTCCCGCAGGGCAGCGAGCGGACCACCGACATATGCCTCCGGCGAGACATGTCCGGCCATCAATCCCTTGGTTGCACCGCTGAAGCGCCCATCGGTGACCAGCGCCACCGTGCCACCCAAGCCCTGCCCCACGAGCGCCGCCGTGATAGCAAGCATCTCTTGCATGCCTGGCCCGCCCTTCGGCCCCTCGTACCGAATCACGACCACATCGCCGTCCTTGATTTGCGTGTTGTAGACAGCTTGCAGTGCGTCGTGCTCGGAGTCGAAGACGCGCGCTGGGCCACGATGATAGAGCCGCTCGTAGCCGAAGATCTTGATAACGGCGCCCTCGGGAGCGATGTTTCCTTTCAGGATGACCAGGCCACCGCTGTCCTTGTATGGCCGGTCGAGCGTCGCGACCACATCCTGTCCCGGCGTCTCAACCGCGCTTGCCGACTCCTCGGCAAACGTCCGGCCACTCGCGGTCAGCAAGTCTCCTTTGAGATATCCACCCTCGATCAGGCGCTTGGCTACGAGCGGTGTGCCACCGGCCTGGTCGAGGTCGGCTGCCGCGTACTTGCCGCCCGGCATGAGGTTGCAGATCAAGGGCGTCCGGCGGGAGATCCGGTCGAAATCGTCGAGGGTCAGCGGCACGCCCACCTCCCGGGCCAGTGCCAGCAGGTGCAAGACCGCGTTCGTCGAGCCACCGCTGGCAGCAACGCCCGCGATCGCATTCTCGAACGCTTCCCGCGTCAGGATATCGCGTGGCCGAATGCCCCGGCGGAGCAACTCCATCACCAATTGGCCAGCACGGCGGCCGATCTCCATCTTGCGCGGATTGACGACGTCACCCCGTGTGCCAATGCCTTCCCGCTGCTGCTCGAAGGAGACAGCCGGCGGAGAAGCGCTGCCCAGCGGAGACAAGCCAAGGAACTCCATCGCCATCGCCATGGTGTTGGCCGTGTACTGACCACCGCAGGCCCCATGCGTTGGGCACGCATGATCTTCGATCAGCTTCAGCTCCTCCTCGCTGATCTTGCCTGCCTTGAAGGCGCCAATCGCCTCGTAGACTGAGCGGACGGTCGCCTCCTTGCCATTCACCTCACCTGGGAGAATCGTGCCACCATAGATCAGGAAGCCAGGAATGTTCAGGCGAGCCAGCGCCATCGAAAGTCCGGGCAACGTCTTGTCGCAAGCGCCCAGGCCAATCATCGCATCGAACATGTGGCCGCGCCCGACTAGCTCGATGGAATCGGCGATGAGCTCCCGCGAGATGAGGGAGGTTTTCATCCCCTCCGTGCCCATCGTCACGCCATCGGAGATCGCGATGGTGTTAACCTCCATCGGCGTGCCGCCCGCCGCGCGTACCCCTTCCTTGACCGCGTGGGCAAGGGTCCGCAAGCCATAGTTGCAGGGCATCGTCTCGATCCAGGTATTCGCGATGAGGATCATCGGCTTGCGAAGATCCTCATCGGTCAGGCCGATGCCCTTGAGCATGGCGCGCGCGCCGGCACGCTCCACCCCGTCAAGGATGTTCCGGCTCATATGCCGCGGATCAAAGCTGCCTTCGTGGCCATTCCGGCCATTGCTCTTCATCGTTGCGCTCCCCCATCACGTCACCCGGCGATCAGCAGCGAACGAAGCACCTCCGATTCGCCACATCTCCTCTGTGTTGTGAAAGTTTCGCACACCGAGCCATTCGCGTCAGGGAGCCCAGCGCACTCCGCTGTCACGCTGGGCTCGCGTTCTCTGCAGCTTGCTATACTCCTGCCCCAGAGCAGGCGCGCCGCCACCGATGACCCAAAGGCCGCCAGCATCACTGCCGAGGATGGCTGGAACCTGTATCCGGGAAAGCATGGAAGACGCTCCCATCACGAAGAGGCTCCAAGCTGACATTGTCCGCTGACAAGCTTGCCATGAGCACCACCGCGCGAACCGCCAGCCGCCCGGCACAGCAAGCGCGAGCCGGATGGCTCACCGGTGCCCGCGCAGATGTGGCCGCGATCGCAGCGCTGTTGGCGCTGACGGCCGCCGTCTCTTGGGATTTGGTTCGCGTCGCAAACTGGGTATCGCGCGTCGATCTTCTTACGTTCTATCTGCCGTGGTACGCGCACCTCGGGGAACGCTTGCGCGCGCTCGATATCCCTGGTTGGAACCCGTATGTCTTCAGTGGCACGCCCTTCGCGGGCGATCCGCAATCCGGCTGGGCGTACCTTCCAGCCATGCTCGCCTTTAGCCTGCTCCCACCCATTGCCGCCATGAAGACCTACGCGGTGGTCCATCTGATCATCGGCGGCGTGATCACCTATGCGCTGGCACGCGTGCTTGGCATGCCCGTCCTCGCCAGCTTGGTCGCCGCCTCGGCATTCGAGTTCGGACCTTACGTCGTCCACAACAGCCGCTGCTGCACCATCATGGCGCAGATCGCCCCGTGGATACCGCTGGCGATGCTCGGCATCGAGCTTGGCCTGCGCGCCAAGTCCTGGCCGGCCCGTGGTCTCTCCTGGTGGCTCGCCGGTCTCGCCATCAGCCAGATGATGGCAGGCTGGATCGGGCAAGGCGCCTATAACGGGCTGCTTGTCGTCGCCAGTTATGTGGCCTACCGCACGCTGATCCAGCCGCCGAGTGGCCACACTCGGCTGAGGACCCGCATCGCGCTGGCGCTGGAACACGGCGCCGGCATCTTCCTGCTTGGGTTTGCCCTGGGAGCCGCCGGCCTGTTCATTCGCCTCGATGTGAACGCGGCAACCAACTTGGCTCGCGGCGCCTACGAGGAGTTATCCGACGGCTCGCGCCCCTGGCCCCTGCTTGGCATGCTCGACCGCATCTTGAGCACGGACCCGAGCACGCTCAAATTCTATGTTGGCGGCGCGACGCTCGCGCTCGCCATCTTGGCTCCGCTGGCCGCGCGCGCCCAATTCGCCGTCCCCTACTTTGCGATCTACACAGTGATCGTGCTGACCCTGACGCTGGAGCCCACCCCTCTTCACCGGGTCTTCTACCTCTTGCCTCGGTATCAATCGCTGCACGAGCATTCCGCCTATCGCATTGTTGGCATCCTCTGGGTTGGGCCAGCCATCCTCGCCGGCGCCACAGTGGCATCGCTTCCCCGCTGGACTCGCCGCCCGTGGGCCATCGGCGCCGCGCTCCTCCCAATTGCCGCGCTTCTCGCGCTCGCGCAAGCGCTGAAGCGGCAGGATGAGACGATCAATGGAGAAACCTATGTCGCCGTCGCCGGGGTAAGCGCCGTGCTGGCACTGGCGAGCGCCTGCTCTCTTCGCGGGTTGCGAGACCGCCTTCCCGTCCGGTCACATCTGCCACCGGCGGCGGCAACGCTGCTCGTGCTCGGCCTGGTTATCTGGGATCCAACCGGCCGGGCGGTCATTTCTCGATTGGGCACGGCAACCAACCCGGCGATCGAGCAGGCCACCGAGCGCGCGGCCAGTGCGAACGACCCTGGCGGCGCGGGGGAGTTTCTGCTGGAGCGCCTGCGCGAGGAGGGGCCATTTCGGTATTTCGGCTACGACCCCATCGGCCTGCGAACCGCTGACACCGACGGGCTGACGTATCATGGCCGGCGCCTCGACCCGGATATCCAAGCGCTGCTCGTCAGCGCCCGCGCCATGCGCCTCGGGATATATGACATCCAGGGCTACAACCCGGTGCAACTCAAGCGGTATGTGGAATTCATCGAAGCGATCAATGGGTTGCAGCAGGACTACCACGACGCCAACATCCATCCGCCCGGCCTGCGCTCGCCGCTGCTCAATCTCCTTAACCCGCGCTACATCATCATCCCCAATAATCTCCCACCTGGGCGGCCGCGCCCGGACCTCGTCGCTCTGATGGCCCGCACGACCGAGGTGTTCCACAATGAGCGCGTGCGCGTGCTGCGCAACGACGCTGCCCTGCCTCGCGCCTGGATCGTTCACGATGCGCTGCGCGTCGAACGCGGGGAAGCGCTCGATCTGCTCGCCAGCGGTGGAGTTGATCCCCGCGAGACCGTGCTCTTGGAGACGGAGCCCCCGCCCTTGGGCGAGCCCGCGGCTGCCACGGACGATGCCGTTCGCATCACCCACTACGAGGCCGACCGAATCGAGCTTACCGCTCAGACAACGGCCGCTGGCGTCCTCGTCCTGAGCGAGGTTTACGACGAGGGCTGGCGAGCGTATGTGGACGGTCGCCGCGTTCCGCTCCTTGTTGCCGATCATGTGCTGCGTGCCGTCGCCCTGGCGCCTGGGGAGCACGTGATCGAGATGCGCTATGAGCCTGCGTCGTTGCGGGCCGGCGTGTGGATCACCACTGGCGCGCTGCTGTTGCTTCCCATACTGGCACTCGCCGCCACCCGCGCCAGGTGGACGAGCCGTCGTCACTCCACCGTATAATCCAGGCCATGTCGACGCGACCGCGTGCCCTTGCCAATCACCTGAGATCCACGCGCCGGACACGGCCCACGCGCGGTACCCGGCCCATTGCGCCGGTCGCTGCCCGAGGAGCACGGCGCTCCCCGCTGCAAGCGCGCATCCTGTCGGTGGCTGCCGCGCTTCTCCTGACGCTCGTGCTGGTGCACGAGGTGAGCGGCCTGAACAATCTGCGAACGCGCCCAGTGATCGGCAGCGATTACTTGCTGGTTTCCCAATTCGTCGCCGCCCGGCACAAGCCCGGCGAGCCAGTCTTCGTCGCACTGCCACCGCCGGCCTATCTTGCGCTCGGCAGCCGTGATGACCTGGTTTTCATCTCCAGCCCGCTGGACCGAAAGCGCGCCCAGCGCTACACGCGGCTCACGGCCAGCGGTGAATATGTTGATTACTGGCTCGGCGTGCACTCGATCGTCAGCACAGGACAACTTTGCTACGCCATGCTCACCTCGCCGGCACTCTGGCTGATTGTGGATGGCTCACGGCTTGAGGCTGACTGGGCGTACCAGGGAGAGATGGCCCAGGTCATTACCGGGTTGACCTACATCCGGTACTGGACGCCAAGCGGCGCGATGGTGCGCCGGCTGGCACCGATTCCCGCCCGCGACCCCAAAGCCGAGGAACTGTGTGACGACGCAATGGCGCGCGAGGGGCTCGTCCTGCCGCCGCCAGCACCGAAATGGCCGCCTCCCACGGCGAGCGACGAAAGCCAAGCATCTTGAGCATCTGCGCTGGTCTCGCCACCTGGTGGTCCGGCTGGTGATGCGGCCGGCTAGCCGCTCTTGGCTCGGCGGATTCGCGCGCATCACGAGGGCGAGCGTCGCTGCCGAGCGATGAATCGGTGCCCGTCTGTCGTCATCCTGTTCGCGCTCGCGCGGGAGTGCGGAGCGAGGGATCTCTCTGCGTCTGCATCTCAGGGCAGGACGCCTCGCGTTCGCACCCAATGCTCGCCCGCAGGGATTGGACAGCAACGCAAGAGATTCCTCGGCTGCGCCTCGGAATGACAAAGAGGGTGGCTGCGCCGCGGAATCGTGATTGGCAAGGACGAGCACGAATCAAGGAGAACTACACGGCGGAACCTATGCATGCACACCATTAGCGAATTGCCACTTCCCGCACGTAGCGATGGACTGGGACGTGAGAGCGCGCCACGGTCACGCGCGGGATGACCGCTGAACAGTCAGCCTACGGCTCACCCCGTGAAATCGGGAGAAATGACAGGGAGATATTCCGGAATGCAACGTCCCCCATGCCCAAGTTGGTCAGGCTGATGCGTACCGTGGCGGTCTCGCTGGGACACCAGACCGCGGTGGGACGCGCGAGCCATGTCTCCGGGGGCGGTGGCGTGGCTGGTGCCTCGGAAGCGGACGTCGCGATGGTTTCCCCGCCCTGATCCAAGCAGGCAACCGCAATCTGCACCATGTTGGCAGGCAAGCTGGTTTGCGTCTCAGCCACGAGGGTGTAGACGCCCTCGCCGCGAGCAGGCAGATCACGCATCACCGTGGTTCCGAGCCGCGCGGTGTTGCTCACGGTCAGCACGTTGCCCTCGCCGTCCGGAGTGAGCGCCACGCCCTGATCTGGCCGCGCCCAACCTCTTGCGTCATCGAGGAACTGGCCGTTAACCGGGATCTCCGTACCAATACGAGCGCCCGGCCGCGCGTAGAGATCCAGCCAGATGCGATAGCGCGGGTCGTCATAGAGTTTCCGGTAGATACGGATGTAGCCAGCGGCCTGAAACGCCGCGTGCACCTCGCGCTCGCCCGTTCGTGGTGGATAGAGATACCAAACGACATCGTAGGACGGATCGCTGGCCGGCAAGGCTTCAGCAAGCTTGCCAGCCGCCAGATCCTGCCGCGTGAGCCCCACCGCTGGCAACACGCCATTTGACAAGAGATTTTCCAGTGCACCATCACGAATGGTGACGAGTGGAATGTGATCGACCAGGCCAGGCTGGTAGACATCAATAAGGGTATTGGCAACCGCACCGTACGAATACGTGACAAGCGGCATCCCAAGCGGCGCGATGGTTGCCACATCGGCGGCGGCCGTGCGCCACTCCTGCTTGTGCGCTCCGGTGAAGATGGCCCCAACCGTGCTGACTGCGCCCAGAAGCACGACAGCCAGGCTCCACGACGCGACGAGGAGCCAATTCCGCCGCGCTTCGGCGCTCACCGCCGCGCCGGCCAGAAGCGCCCAGCCCAGGGTCGCTGCCAGCACGGTCCGCTCGGCAAATCCAGGGCTAATTAAGCTGATCCAGACCGCAACGAGCACGGTTCCCGCCGAGAGACACCCAGCGATCACCAGACCGCGACGCCGCTGCCGCCACAGTGCCGCGATGCCGGCCACCAGGACAGCCACGACGGCCGCCAGCAGGATCACGCGCAACTGCGGCGCTCGATTCCATGGTGCCATGCTGCTTCCGCGGAAGTAGGAGCCATCACCGGCAATGCCAGCGATCGAGAGGAGCGCCGTGGCAACCCGTCCAGGTGCGACGCCGAGGTACGTCTCCCGCCGAGTCTCCTCGTTGGCCGAATTCACCGTTGCCAGCACTTGTGGTAGCCAGGGCACATAGGCAATCGCTGCCGCAACGATTGCCAGCCCCACTGGCCGTGCCTGCTTGCCCTGCCGATGAATGATCAGTGCCAGCGGCACCACTTGCGGCACCAGGGCATACACCGCGCTGTAATCGGTGTACATCGCCAGGGCACCAGCGATGCCGTACAGCACTGCCCAGCGCCAGGCGGGCTGCTGCCAGTACAAGACCAGTGCCAGATAGGTTATCGCAATGAGCAGCACCAGCAGCGCATACATGCGTGCCTCTTGCGCGTAGTAGACATGCAGCGGCGACACGGCCAGCACCCCGGTCGCAACCAGCGCGCTGCGCCGGTCGAGCAGGCGCGTCGCGAGCGCGTAAAACACCGGCAAGGTGGCGATCGCTGCCGTGACACTGATGAGCCGGCCCGCGACGGCATCTGACGTGATCGCCGCCACGGCTTTGACCAGCGAGAAAAAGAGCGGTGGGTGCGGGCTGTAGAAGCCATTGAGTCCCAGCACGGAAGACCACGGCAGGCGCGAATAGAGCACCGTGAATCCCTCATCAAGCCAGAGACTCAAGTGGAAAAGGTGATAGACACGCAGCGCGGCGCCAAGCGTGACAATGCCAGCCGCCAGCGTCAGGGTGACTGGGCGCGTCAAGCGAATCGCTGAGAGACGGCGCTGCGCCTGTGCCACGGCGACCGGCGCGGGCAGCCAAGGCGGGGAGGCTTCTGGCGCCACCGCGCTCTCCGCCAGCGACGCGGTTGCCGTGGCATACGCTGTCGTGGATATTGTCGGCATGAGCCGCCAGCCAACTAGTTCCGCGAAGAGCATCACGACGAGCAAGAAAGCGAGCGGATGCACGTGCAGGAGGTACCGCTCCTCGGAGCCGGAGGTGAATCCTGCCACAAGCCCAACGGGCAGCCAGTACAGCAGAAGGATGAGCCCGGTCATCAGGCGCCGCGCCGATTCTCCACGGAGATTGGCCGAGCCGAGCAAGTAGCGCCCCATCAAGAGCGCCGAGACTCCCACGATGACCGTCGGCATCACTCCGGCGAGCGCAGTCCGCCGGAACAGCATCAGCCACGATTGGATATTGGGATGAACGATCTGGTCGAGCGCGACAAAGTAATCTCCGACAAACGATACGCCTGGCAAGGTATCCGAGACGGCCTTGTCTGGTGGCTCGATCAACTGGTTCAGCAACAAGAGCACGAACGGCGCCCCAAGGCAGGCCCCGAGTGCAACGCTGAGGTCTCGGCGGCGGTCGCGCAGAGCCCGTCCATGCACGATCAGCGCGCCCAAGGCCATCGCTGGCCAGAAGAGCAACACGGCAATATGGGTAAAGACCGTCAGCCAAAAGACCGCCACCATCGCGCGGACTAGCTGGCGCCGTGGCTCGAACAAGACGCGGAAATACAGCCAAAGCAAGAGCAGCGAAAGGAACTGCAGCGGCGCATACATCCGTACATACGCGCTCCAACGAGCGCTCGTCGGATCGAGCGCCAAAAGCAGCGCGCCTAGCAAGCCTCCGAGTGCACTACCTGTCACGAGCCGTCCAAGCAGAAACATTGCGACGACGGCCAGCGTTCCGGCAATGACGCTCGGGAAGCGCAGCGTGCTCAGATGCTCAATGTCCCCGTAGCCAGCCCAGACAAAGGGGGCAAGGACATATGACAGCGTCGCACCTTGCAGGTAAAGCGTGCCGGACGGAAAGATCGGCACACCTTTGGCGGCAACCTCCCGCGCCGCCATGATGCTTGCCGCCTCATCGACGTGCGAGGAAAGGTGCTGCGCATTGGTGAGACGGATCAGAAAGGCAAGTGCGACGATTGAGAGCAGCACCGCAGGCACCCATTGCCGTGGGTGATGCTCCTCGTCAAGTGCCAGGTGGTCGTTGGCATCAGGGCGGGCGGCGACCGATGGCGCGGGCTCCGCCAGCACGGCCTCGTCGGCCATCGCTTGCTCATGCAGCTCGGTACGTTCCCGGATCACGCGGCCTTCATCGCTCGTCGCGCCTCGCGCCGAAAGGGCAGCCTCAGCTCTGCGTAACCCCACCGGTGGCATTGCCAGGGGATCGCTCCGCTGAGGGAGCGTGGGTCACGAGGCCGCGGCGCAGGCATAGCGTCCGCCACCAGTCCCCCTTCCAGCAGCGATTGTACTTGAAGACCGCCCGCGGGGAAGGTTTCCGAGGCCGCTCGTGCACCGGGTTGCCGTGCAGAAGCGTTAGATAGGCAGCAATCCTCGCCGCGTCGCGATCATCACCGCCTCCGTGCGGCTGCTCGCACCGAGCTTCGCGAGCACGGAACCAACGTGGAATTTGACCGTGTGCTCGCTGATTCCAAGCTGCCGGGCGATGGTCTTATTCGGCAGGCCAGCCGCCACGAGCTCCAGTACCTGGCGTTCCCGGACCGTCAGCGGTTCACCGGCGATGGTCGCTTCGGGACTGATTCTGCCCTGGCCTCGGAGCGTTGCCGCGCCGATGAGCGCTGGCTCGATGACGATCAGCCCGGCTGCGACGCCGCGGATGGCAAGAGCGAGCGTTGCGCTTTCAACGTCCTGTGTCAGGTATGCTACTGGCGCTGACCCCAGACCAGGTCCGTCAACGGCCGGATCTCCGCCGATGAAGACGATTGGGATGTCCTGGTAGGTCTCCTCGATCGCGGCGATAGCCTCTGGGCCAAGGCTCGGCGCATCAACGAGGATCACGTCTGGCGGCTCAAGCGCTGTGCGCCGCGCACCCCACTGCTCAGGCGACATGCTCACTGGCGAAAGATCCGGCTCCTGCGAGAGCAAGGCGATCAAGCCCGCGCGCACCGCCGGGTATCCCGCGATCACCAGCACGTGGAGCGGGGAGCGGCGCGCTGGCGCTGCGTTTGGCGTGGCTCCTCTCACCGCGTCATCGCTCATCCTGACCACACGCGCTCCGCCGGCACCACGATGAACTCTCGCAGTGCCCCGCCTCGCAACACGCGCACTACCACGGGTTGGCCTGGCGCCAGCCGCAGCAGCGCCGCGGGCACCGACTCCTGATCCACTACTGTTACATCACCAAGCGTCACGAGGATGTCCCCAACCATCAGCCCGGCGCGGTCTCCCGGCGATCCTGGGATGACCTCGGTTAGCAGTAGACCCGCGGGCATCCGTGGATGATCAAGCGCCACGATCATCCCACGTACGCCGATATACGCGACGCTCCCTCCTGGCCAAGTGCTCCGCACGAATCGCTCTGCCACCTGACTTGGGACAGCCAGCGACAAGCGCCCCGCGACCATCGTGTTGATGCCAATGACCCGGCCTGACGCATCAAGGAGCGGTCCCCCGGAGTTGCCAGGAGCAAGCTTCACGTCCGATTGCAAGAGGTCGGCCGGACGTGGGCCGCGTTTCGTGGCAATCTGGCCGGCCGCCACGATCACACCGACCGAAACCGCATCCCGGTAACCGAACGGATGGCCCACGGCAATGGCGAGTTGCCCAGGGCGCACGGTTGACGAATCGCCCACCTCCGCCGCTGGTAAGCCCGTCAGAGGAATTTGGACAACCGCGAGGTCGTGCTCCGGATGCCGGGCGACAACCCGCCCATCAGCGCGCCGGCCATCCGCCAGGCGCACGTGTACCTGCGATGCGCGTCCGACCACATGGCGGTTCGTGACGATCCCTCCGTCACTCCGCCAGATGATTCCCGCGCCATTGCCATGGGGCCGGTCGATGACCACCACCGCCCGGCGGACCCGTTCGGCGATCTGCGCAATTTCCGCCGCAAGCGTCTCACCCATCACGCTCTGCTCAAGTTGCATGACCATGGCTTTTCGTTTCCTTCATCGTTTAGCCAGCGCGAGGGAGCTGCACACCGCGGCTACCCGCGCGCCTCCCGCTCTCCCACGGTCACCGGCACATCGTGCACCACGCCGCCCCGGATGACTCGCACGGGCACGGCCCGGCCAACAACGTCGCCAGTCAGCCGATCCTGTAGCTCTTCGACACTCGTGACTGGCACCTGATCAATCGCGACAATGACGTCGCCAAGCATCAGCCCATCCCGCTCGGCCGGCCCATCGGGCTCAAGACTGACAATGACCAAGCCACGCTCTTGCGTGAGACCGAGCGCCTGAGCCAGCCGGGGGTTCAGTCCTACAGCTTGGGCGCCCACACCCAGGTAGCCACGGCGGACTTTGCCGTGGGCCAGCAGCGACGCCACGACCGACTCGATGGCCGCGACGGGAATCGTCAGGCCGCCGCCCCGGCCAAGCATCGAGGTGTTCATCCCCACCACGTTCCCGTCGCCATCCACCAGAGGACCACCAGAGAATCCCGGCAGCATGGCGACGTCTGCGCGGATAAATCCCTCGACCGAGGTGCCCCGGTGTGTTCGCCAGGTACCGCCAGTCGCGCTCACCACGCCAAACGACGCCATCGCTCCACTCGTGCCCGGCTTGCCGATCGCCAAGACCAGATGACCGGGACGGACCGGCGCATTGGAGCGCGCGGCGGGAACAAGCCCTGAGACCTGCGCCCGAAGCAGTGCGATGTCGGTGCCGGGATCTCGTCCCACAAGCTCCGCCTTCACGGTTTGGCCATCCGGCAGCCCGACTGTGATGTCCTCTGGCTGCTCGATGACGTGGTGTGCCGTGACAATCAGCCCATCACTCCTCCAGATGATGCCAGTCGCTGGCAATCGTGTCCGAGCGAACACGGCAACGGTGCCAGCGGCCGCGCGCTCAACGGCCGTCGCCAGCTCGTCAGATAATCGTGCTAAAATTCCAGTTGCGGTTTCCTGTGTCGGCTCGCTCACGGTGTGCTCCCTTCTGCGATTGAAGCAATCGCCTGCCATTCGTTGTTGGCAGCTACGGAGAGCGTAATGTGCCGCCGTGGCGCCGCCATCACCCACGTGAGGAGTGAACCGCCTAGCCAAGCGGGGAGGTCCCCGGCGCCGCCTTGTCCCAAGGAGGTGTGATGATTTTGTGACACCGCTCTAGAGAAAACCGATGCGCCTGTGGCAAGCGTTCACCTAGCGTGAGCAGGAGACGCGATCGCACACTGGGTGAAGGTGACGAGGAGGAAGTCATGACTGACAAAATTACGAAGGAGATCTTCAAGGTACAGGGCGGCCAAATCCTCGATAAGGTCAAGGAGCTGATACACGAGGGCAACGTCCGCCGTGTCGTTATCAAGCAGGGTGATCGCATTGTCGTCGAGTTTCCTGTCACCGTGGGTGCCGTCGGCGTCTTGTTAGCGCCCTGGCTCGCCGCGGTTGGCGCGGTTGCCGCGTTTCTCACCGATTGCTCCATCGAAGTCGAACGCGTCGAACAGGCAGGCAAGCCCGCGGCCGAAACCGCGCTACCGCCAACGACGGAAATGACAGGGGAAAGCGCGCAGCCATCCGCGTAGTGTTATCTCCTCATCATCGTGGGGCGGATGAGCGTGGGATGGCTGGTGCTCTTCCGCCCTTCCCCCTTGACGCCTCGGCCTTGCTCCGACATCATCCGCCCCTGAGCGCGGTATTCCTGCCGCGATACCCGCCAGAGAGAGGGAGCGACATCGCGTGAGAATCGAGACGTTTGCCCTTGAGCGCTGGATGACCCGATGGGAGACCGAGGTTGAGTTTGATATC
>JBHOQQ010000071.1:0-26317 GCA_042408955.1 Thermomicrobiales bacterium | reverse complement strand
TGATCCAAGGCAAATCGTCATTGCCGAGGAACCCTCGCGCGGCGATTTCCATTGCGACCCGTGCTTCTCCAAGCGCCGCACTAGGCTGGCCTTGGCGGAGGGCAGTTTCGGCATTGTGGAGAGCCGCGCGCGCTCGCTCAGCATCAATCACGGTCCATAGGGGAACAATGAGCTGGTATTGACCTACTTCGCCGCGAATCGTGAGCGCAGGATAATCCCGGGCGATGGGAGACAGCATCGCTCGCAACCGGCTGATGAGTGCGCTCAGGGATGAATTCCAGGCATCAGGGAAATTCTCGCCCCAGACCGCGTTCGCGAGGTCTTCCCGGCCAACGGGCCATTGACGGCGCAGCACGAGATAGGCCCACAGGCGCCGCCCTTGCCTGGCAGGAAAGGCAGTCTCGCGCACGACATGTGCGCCGCTCTCGATGGCGAGGCGGCCACAGATATAAATGCGAAGCGGATGAGCAGCGAGCGCGTCCATGCTTGCACGATTATGTCTCAACGCTGCAAGGAGGCTGCAATGGTGCTGCAAGGCCACACGGTCACGCTAGTAGACGCTGGCCGCGGACTGTTGAAGGGAGGACAGAATGACCAAGGTTGTTCGGTGCGCGTGCGGGATTGAGATTCGGGCTGACAACGAGGCTGACCTGATTGCCGCCGTGCAAGCGCATGCGAAAACGGCCCACGATCTTGTTCTAACTGCCGAGCAGGTGCTTGCCCTGGCCGAGATCAATCAGGCCTAGGCACACAAGTCAAATGCCGGGAGGGACACCAATGAAGACACTCGCCTGTGGTGAGATCATGGCAGGCTGTACGGCGACATTTTCCGCAGAGACCGACGAGGAGATCATTGCCCAAGCCGGACAGCACGCGGCAGAGGCGCATGGGTTGTCAATCACGCCAGAAGTTGTCGCCCTGGTGCGCTCTCACATCCGTGAGGAGCACCAAGGCGACGAAAACGATTAGGCTGGCGCCGCCGGCTCGGACGTGCTTGGAACCTGGAATTTCGCAAGCTCTTCGAAGATTGTGATCAGCGCCGAGTGATCGAGGTCGCCGCGGCCAGCAACCGCGAGTGCGTCGAACAACTGCGAGACAAGCGCGGTCACTGGCAAGGGCACCCCGTGTTCCTTACCGGTTGATAAGGCGATGCCGAGGTCCTTCCGGTGCAGGTTGACGCGGAAGCCGGGCTGGAATTGGTGCGCGATCATCGTCGGCCCTCGCAGCTCAAGCACCCGGCTTGCCGCCAGGCCACCGCTGAGCACTTGGACGATCTTGTTCGGGTCCACACCGGCTTTGGCCCCGAGAACGAGGGCTTCGCTGACCGCAGCGTAATTGAGCGCTACCACCACTTGATTGCACGCCTTGACAATCTGCCCGGCGCCTGGCCCTCCCACGTGCACGATGGTCTTGCCCATCGCCCGAAAGAGTGGCATCGCCCGGTCCACATCGGCAGCATCGCCCCCAACCATGATGCTAAGCGTGCCAGCGATCGCGCCCTTGTCGCCACCGCTGACCGGAGCATCGAGCGCCCGCGCGCCCCGCTGAGCGAGCGCCTGGCTGACCTCGATGGCCGTAGCGGGCGCGATCGTGCTCATGTCGATGAGCAAATGCCCCTCACCCATCACCTCGAGGAGTCCATTCGGGCCAAAGACGACGTCGCGCACGTCCGGTGAATCGGGCAGCATCGTAATCACGATTTTGGCCTGCTCCGCGACTTCGCGTGGGGAGCTTGCAGCATGAAACGCGGGCGATTCCCGTACAAGCTCCTCAACGGCGTCGCGGCTCCGGTTGTGGATGACAAGCTCGTAGCCCGCCTTGACCAGGTTACGCGCCATCGGCTTGCCCATGATGCCGAGGCCGATAAACCCTATGCGCTCCACGTTTCCACCCTTTCCAACCAACGCCTTGCCCGTTGTTTCTGGTCATTGCGCCGCTATGACCAGTAGCCCCACTCGCGCAACCACGATAGCGACGCCTCGGTGGTACCTAGCGGACGATACTCCAACCCGACCCATCCATCATAGCCGGTCGCATCAAGCTCCTGGAAAACGAAGGGATAGTGAATCTCGCCTGTGCCAGGCTGGTGCCTCGCCGGACTATCGGCGACCTGAATATGGCCGATCTCGCCAATGTGTTCCCGCAATGTCGCGGTCAGGTTCCCTTCAGTTCGCTGTGCATGGTAGATGTCATATTCGAGGAAGAGATTCGGATGGCCAATCTCCTTAAGCAATGCGAAGCCCTGGCTTGGCCGGTTGAGGAAAAAGCCGGGCATGTCGAAGGGATTAATCGGCTCCACAAGCTGGCGAACCCCGGCCGCCTGCGCAGCTTCAGCAGCAAAGGCAAGGTTATCGCGCAGCGTTGCCCACTGATCGGTAGCTGGCACATCCGGTAGCGTCAGTCCAGCAAGGCAGTTCAGCCGGGTGACGCCCAGGAGCGCGGCAATCTCCAGCGCCCGGTGGACACCCTCGCGAAATTCAGTGACGCGCCGGGGATCATTGGCGATACCCCGCTCACCTTTGGCCCAGTCGCCGGCTGGGAGGTTGAACAGAATCTGCGTCAACCCGTTCCGTTCGAGAGCTTGCTTTATTCCCTGAATGTCCTCTCCGTACGGGAAGAGGAATTCCACGGCAGTAAAACCAGCCGCGGCAGCCCGGTCGAAGCGCTCCAGCACCGGGTATTCCGTAAAGAGCATCGTCAGATTTGCGGCAAATCTCGGCATTCCTTCTCCTGAGCAACATGTTGTGAACAGTCAGAGGTCCGATCGGAGGCCAAGGCGCTATCAGCTGTCAGCCTCCGGGTTCCGCATCCTACGCGACTCCTCTTTGCCGGTCAACAACACACCGGACGGGTCAGCCGGCCGGGAGCAAACCTGTGTCTACCAAAACACGTCGAACCTGCTCGATTTCCTCCGCGTTGTAGCGCGGCATCGGACGGGCCAGCACATTGGTAGCGATGACACCGCGCAGCATCAGGGCGGTCTTGAAGCCCCCGATCGCGGAAGCGGTAAACCCCATCCGGCCCATCCCGGGCTCAATGATGGAAAAGAGACGATACAGGCGATCCTGCTCAACCCGGGCAGCTTCCCAATCGCCGCGCCGGGCAGCATCGTATAAGCGAACATATCCAGCCGGGTCAACATTCCCGAGCCCCGGCACGCTGCCGCGCGCCCCGATTGCAACGGCAGCATCCACAAGGAGCTCCGAGCCGGTGAAGGCAGCGAACTGTGGAAACTGGCGCGTTGCCATCACCACGCCTCGGAAATTTGCTTCGTCCCCGCTGCTGTCTTTGAGACCAATGATGATGCCTTCCTCCGCGAGCCGGACAACGGTCGAGCGCTCAAGCTTCGTGTGGACCGCTGATGGGATATCGTAAGCAAGGATGGGAAGCGAGACCGCATCCTGTACGGCCCGGAAATGCGCGATGATCTCGTCCTGGCTGGGCTGGATGTAAAACGGCGCGGTGACAACCAACCCATCGACACCGGCGCTTGCAGCGGCTCGCGCGTGCTCGATCACCCGGTCGGTGCTGGTGTCGATCACGCCTGCGAGCACGGGCACCTTGCCGGAGGCGATGCGCACGCCGGTGTCGAGCACCGCGGCTCGTTGTGCCGCGGTCAAAATCGCCCCTTCGCTCGTTGACCCAAGGAGGAACAGCCCGTGCACGCCCGCATCAAGAAGAAAGGTGATGAGCCGCTCCAACGAGGGCAGATCTATCTCGTGCGATTCGGTAAATGGCGTACACACGGGCGGAATGATCCCATGTAGCCGCTGCGCGAGTGTCGTCACGCTCTCTTCTCCCCTCGTGTTCACTGGTTTCTGCTAAATCTTCATGCGCGGATCGAGTGCATCGCGGAGCCCATCACCGATGAAATTCACCGCGAGCACCGTCAGAACGATCGCGGCACCAGCGGGCATCCATTGCCAGGGATACTGCTCGAGGATGCTCACGTTGCGCGCCGGGTTGAGCATGTTACCCCAGCTTGGCGTGGGTGGTTGCACGCCCAGCCCGAGAAAGCTGAGTCCAGCTTCGAGCAGGATGGCGGTCGCGACACCCAAGCTCGCGTAGACCACCAGCACGTCCACGACATTCGGGAATGCGTGGAAGCCGATAATCCGCCAGCGCGGTGCCCCGAGCGCGCGCGCTGCCACCACAAATTCCATCTCACGGATTGCCAAGAACTTCGCGCGAACCAGGCGGCAGGGCAAGGGCCAGTTCAGCAAGCCAATCACGAGCATCGTGTTGCGGACACCCGGGCCAGCAAGAGCCGCGACGGTAAGAATGATGACGATCGGAGGGAACGTCATCATCACATCGGTGAACCGCATGACCAGGCTATCCACCCAGCCACCAAAGAACCCGGCTGTCGCGCCGAGCACGGCGCCGATGGCAACGGAGATCGCCACGGCAACAACACCGACCGAAAGGGAGACGCGCCCAGCATAGATGGTTCGTGAGAACGTGTCGCGGCCGGTCCGGTCGGTTCCCAGCCAGTGAGCGGCTGACGGGCCTTGGTTCCGTGCACGCAGGTCGATTGCATTTGGCCCATGCTGGGTCACCAGCGGCGCGAGAATCGCGAGCAGCACGATAACGCTCGCAACGGCAAGGCCGATGACGGCCATGCGGTGCCGCAGGAAGCGACGCACGGTCTGCTGAAGTGGGCTCCGCACTGGGGTTTGCCGGCCTAGCATGGCAGCGCCCGCTGACACCACTGCTCGCCGCGGACTCGACATGGCCGAAAGCTGCTGGCGTGCGTCACTCATAGCGAATCCGCGGATCGACGATTGCGTAGGCAATATCGGTCAGCAGATTGGCGGCCAGGATGACGACCGCCAGAATGAGCGTCATGCCCATAATCAACGGATAGTCACGGGATTCGACACCATCGAGGAAGAGGCGCCCCATGCCAGGCCAGGAAAAGATTGACTCGATGAACACCGCGCCGCCGAGCAGATTGGGTATATACGCGCCGATGATGGTAACCACGGGCAAAAGAGCGTTGCGCAGCGCATGAATACCCACCACGATGCGCTCACCCAACCCTTTCGCGCGAGCGGTCCGGACGTAATCTTGCCCGAGCACCTCCAGCATCGCCGACCTGGTGTAGCGCATCGTGGAGGCGACGTAGTTGATCGCGATAATCGAGGCCGGCAATACCAGGTGGTGCAAGCGGTCCGCGAGGGAGAACGGCTCCCCTGGCGTCTGAAATCCTCCAGAAGGAAACCAGCCGATCCGAAGCGAAAAGAGATACAGGCCGATGAGACCGGCCAGATAGACCGGGAGCGAGACGCCGAGGAACGCCAGGATGGTGAGCGCTGTATCGAGAAGAGAATACTGCTTGACCGCCGCCAGCACCCCGAGGCTGACGCCAGCGGTGATTCCGATGACCATGGCGGTACCCATGAGCAGGAGCGTCGGCCCGATGCGGTGGGCGATTGCCTGCGTCACCGGCTCAAACGTCTTAGCGCGGTACCCGAGGTTCCCCTGGAACGTTTCGCGCAGCCAGAACAGATAGCGAATGGCAAGAGGCCGGTCGAGACCGAGCTGGTGGCGAAGCGCCTCGCGCTGCTCGGCAGGCAGAGGTTGATCCGGCGGCACGTACGAATCCAGCGGATCGCCAGGTGTAAGCTGGAGCAGCAGAAAGATCAGCACGGTGATCGCAAGCAGGATGGGAAGCGCAATGGCGATCCGCCGCTGAATATACCGCGCCATGCCGGGTCATCCCCTCCCGCGAAGGTCCTCCCGCGCCAAACGCAACCAAGCCGCCTCTCGGGCAGAGGTTTTTCCTCCCCGGTGACCCAATCAGGATACGGGGAGGGGAAGGCGAGCGCTCGCGCCTACTGGCTGATGGTCCACGTCTCCGCGGCGTCGTAATAGCGTCCACCGCCTGGAGCAGGCGTCCAGACGAAGTTGCCGACCGTCTTGGCGACGCCTCCGAAGCGCGTCGTCACCCACATCGGCGCCCAGTAGACCTGCTCGTTCATGATTTTGCAAATCTGCTGGTAGACCTTGGCACGCGCCTCCGGATCGGTCGTCTGGCGACCCTCGATGAAGAGGCGGTCGAGATTGGCGTCTTTGATGTTCGAGCGGTTGAGCGCGTTTGGGTTCTGATCCTTCGACTCGAAGTGGGTAGACATCACATCTGGGTCGGGGCCGTTCGCCGCGCCAGCGAAGGTCACATCCCAGTCGTCTGGCGTGCTCATAATCTGGTTATAGGTGGGCACGTCAACAGCGCGCAGCTCCATCGTGATCCCGACATCCGCCAGCATCTGCTGAATGGTCACGAGCACGTCCGTTGAGAGCTGATCCGTGTAGTAGGTCACTTCTTGCACCGGCTTGCTGGTGTCGAAGCCACCTTCTGCCAAGAGCGCCTTGGCTTTTTCCGGATCATAGGCGTACTCGTTGGCGTCGGGCGCAAGGTATTTGTCAAGGACATAGGCGCACGGGACGATGGTCGCTTGTCCCTGGTAGAGCTGCTCGACGATCGCCTTGCGGTCGATCGCGTACATAAACGCTTGGCGAACGCGCACATCCTGGAACCGTGGGTCGGTTAGATCGAAGCCAAGGTAATTGACGACCTGCGATGGGCCAGACAGGATCGTGATATTCGGGTCATCCTTGAGCGAGAGCGCCTCATCCGTGGTCAGATAGGTGAATTGAATCTCGCCAGACCGGAGTGCGATCACCGAGCTTCCGGCCTCAGGGAAATAGCGGTCAATGATCTTGTCGAGCTTTGGCCGGCCGCGCCAGTAGCCATCGTAGGCGACCAGCTCAACATACTCGCCAGGCTTGTACTGGCTCCACTTGAACGGGCCGGTGCCGATTGGGTTCGTGCGCCACCAATCGGACTTGACCAGATCGGCCGGCGGGATCGACTCGAGCGCATGCTTCGGCAGCATGACCAGGAACGTCAGCGCATCGAGGATCGCGGCATTCGGCTGGCTCAGCTTGAGCACGACCGTCAGATCGTCGGGAGTTTCGATGGACTCGACGCTGGTGAACTTAGCGCCGATGTAGCTCGCGCTGTCGGGGTGCTTGGCCAGCTCGATGGTGAATTTGACATCGGCCGAGGTGAATGGCTGGCCATCATGCCAGGTGACACCGGGCCGCAACTTGAACGTGTATTGCGTGGCATCGGGTGAGACCTCCCATGACTCCGCGAGCTCACCCTGGATCTGCGAGAACGTGACATCGTAGAGGAGCAGCTTCGAATAGTATTTCTCCAGCCAGGTAAACCCGGCTGTCGCCTGCAAGGGGTTAAAACACTCAGGACATCCGCCTGGGCCGACATCGAAGGCACCGACAAGTGTCCCTCCCGTACCCTCTTGTGCCGCCGTCGCCGAAACGCCCTGGAATGCCACTGCGCCAAGCATGGCAATCGCAAGGAGAAAACGAGCGCCTCTGTGCAACGCGATGTTCACGGTCGAGCTCCTTTCCTCTCTTTAGCTGCGCACACCCTGAGCCCGGGTTCCCGATTTTCGCGCGTGCACCTCCTTTCCGTTGAGACCGGCTCCGCGAAGCTGCTCGTCGCATCACCGGATTGCTCGCAGCGTAAGCTGGTCGGCTAGCGATGCTCGGGCTGACGTGCTTCCTCCTGCTGGCGTGGTCCGGCTGGCTCCGGCCGGACGGGGCCGTCAGAGCTGACGTGCGCGGGATCGCGCAGGCGCCGCTGCACGCCATCAAAGTGAGCGATCATAGCCTCGGCGGCGCCAGCGCCATCACCGGCCTCCAGCGCCTCGACGATCCGGCGGTGGTTGGTGGCCGTCACCACCGGTGGCACCTCCTCAAAGCTCAGCTCATCCCGCACCAGCATGATCACATCCCAGAACGCTTGCAGGAGCCGGACAACCAGCGCGTTGTCGAGGGGCCGGTACAGCGCCTCATGGAAGGCGCGGTCTTCATCAGGAAATTCCTCGCCTCGCTCAGCCCGTTCGTCCATCCGGTCAACGATGGCGCGTAGCTCTGCTAGGTGTTCCGGCGTGCACGAGCCGGCCAGCCGCTGCACCAGTGCACTTTCCAGAATCATGCGGATTTCCAAGAGCTCGCGGACGGTTTGAATGTTCTGGTGCAGGTCGATCCGAATGCCAAACGCCAAGCCATCCACCAGGGGATCGAACGAGAAGCGTCCCACGAACGTCCCGCGCCCATGCACTGTTTCGACGACGCCAAGCGTCTGGAGTACCTTCATCGCTTCGCGCAGCGACGACCTGCTAATGCCGAGCGCACGGGCCAGCTCTGGCTCAGCCGGCAAAAGATCACCAGGGCGATAGCCACGCTCGATGATGAACCGCGTGATACGGTCTCGCACGATGTGCGACAGCGCTTCCCGAGGGATTGCGATTGATGACGCCGCGACCATTGTCTGAGCACCTAAAGCGATCGAGGTTGTCGGATGTCCGATGAGTGACCCAAGTCTACCTCGTCCGTCGCCTCGTGGCAAGAGACGACGCAAGCGATCCCGCGATTGGCACAGGACCGAGGCTAGCCATCCCATAAATTCGTGATTTGGCATACCGCGGGCTTCCTGCTGGAGCCGTCACGAATAAGACAAACGCCCGATGCGATGCCTCCTGCACCTCCTTGCGGAGGCGACGACGAGGCTGAGCCACGCCCGCTCCGGGGCGCGAATACCAATCGAATCGGCGTGGACTTGGGGGCGGACGATGTGCTGACGTGCTCCTTGTACGTGATCCCCGTGGATGCCCGCGGTGAGCCGGAGCCAACGCCTGGTCAGGGTCTGGAGCTGCCGACAACGGGAGTGCTCGGGACGAGCTCCGATCGTCAACCCACTAAGTCACAGGTTTTCCTGCTGATGGTCGCCCTTGCCACGGGCGGGAGCGGCTTGCTCGTGGCCTGGAACCGGTGAGTGGTGACTCGCTCACGGCGGGAGCACACGCAATAGTGAGGCCCCATCCCGTTTTGGACCGATATCATCTCTAGAGCGGGGCTGATGACCCCGCGCTGACTTTTCTGGCTGAAGCCGGCTCTCTCGCACTCTCCGGTCAGTTCCAGCTCCTCGGACAACATGTCGCTCAGAGCGTGGCGGAACTCCCGCCAGGCAGTTCCCAATGCGCAAAGCGCGGGCAGGAGTTCAGCCTGAGGAACCAGCCGGAAAGCGTCCGAATGCCATTGTTGATCACGAGCGTGCCTTCGTACCGATCGCAAGAAGCCCGGCCTGACGCGGCCGCCTTCTACCTAGTTGCCTCAACCTGCGGCGCAACTCCTGACCAGCGGTCAATGGAGCTTCGGCCGGCATACCCTAAGCGCATCATCTCTTTCGTACGTTAGGCGCGCCGGCTCCGGAGCCGTACTGAGATAGCCAGCAACGCGACGATCGCGGCCACAATCAACCACGGTGCTTGGCTGGCGGCTTGGCTGGTTGTCCCGACGCCGGCCGCCGGCACTGCGGCTGGGGCAGGGGCGGCCGGGGCCGGCGCAGCGGCCATGCGAGAGGGCAACTCTTCGCAGGCGATGCCGTCGCCATCGGGATCGAGCGTGGCGGGATAGTCGTTGATCCTCGCCTGTGCGTCCTCTTGATACGCGTAATCCGAGCAGAGATGCTCAGCCGCGAAGACCGGCAGTGGCGCGAGCCATCCGGAAAGTGAAGCAGCAACGAGGAGAGCGATGAAGAGCGGGTTGAATGGCCTGAGGTGATCCATCTGGGCTCTCCCTCCTCCTTGAGCGCGAGGAAACTGGCAAGCGCCAGGCGGGCTTCACCTTGCTTACGCGCAACGAGGGAGCGCGGTTGGGCCACGCTCCCTTCACCGCGCACCGTGATTTAGATCACGGGTCCTGGGTAAGCAAAAACCGGGAAGCAGCCCAGCCATCGAGTCCACGAAACCGCACCGCGAGGAAGCCACCCGCCTGTGGCCCGGTGACACGGACGAGCGTACCGGCCGGCATAACGGTGATCACATCGTGCAGGGTGCTCGGTCCCGCGCGCAAATTGAGATCGGTCGCCGGACTCACGGTCCTGGCTTCCTGGCGGAGGAACTGCCCGAACGCCCAGCCATCAATCCCCGTGAACCTGACCGAGAGGAAGCCATTATCACGCTGGCCTGTCAGTTCCACGCGGCGCCCGCGGGGGATCACTGCCAGCACAGGATGGCTCGTGCTCGGCCCAGCACGAAGATTGAGATCGGTGGTAGCCCTTGCCTTGGCCGGCACGTGGAACCAGTCACACAACACGGCCTGGCCGGCATTGAGGGTGATCTGAATGCCACTGCGCGTGTAGGAGAACGGAACGCGCTGATCGGGATTCCACAGCGAGCAATAGACGAGGAAATCAAGCGTCCCCACGGGGAAGCGCTCAGCGATGACATAGGTGCCGGGAGTCAGGCGACCACGAGAGATGACACCTTTTTCCGGACCGGACCGGGGTGTGGTGGCGCTGAACGACGTCGGGCCTTGGACCGTGAAGCTGACGCCACCGAACCAGCGCTCATGGCAGACCTGGAAGTAGGACGGGCCGGGGTAATGGGCAGGGCAGCGAGACACGTGCAGCGTCAGAGAGGCAACCCCCGCCGCTTCCGTTGGGGCAGTGGTGAATGGCAGCAGAGCGAGGAACAGGCCGATTGCAGCGATGAGCCGGACGAAGCGACCGGAGCGCGACGACGTGGCGAACCGGACCAGGTGGAGTGCGCTCATGGCAGGGTCCTTTCGCGAGGCAGATCACCAGCGGGACGGAAGAGATCCACGATGCCCGCCGCGACGCGGCCCCGTGCATCGTCACGGCGGTCCTCATCACCATTTGAAACGCATTGGGAAACCGCGACGTTTCGCCTCAGGAAGTGAGGGTGACAGGGCTCAGAGTTGCGTGTGTGGTGGAGCTGGCGCTGGCAGGCCTTCTAAGGACCGTTCCGCGCCTGCCGTCGAAGCGTGGGAACCAGTCCCTCAGCGAATGAGCGCATGGTAAGCGAGTTATGAATTGATGATGCGGGCAATGGTGACGCGTCAGATCACATGATCCCGAGCGGCATGCTCTTCCTGAGCGTTGATGCTAGCTGAGGAAAGATCCTGCGACCGGCTCCCATTGTCCTGCATGAATTGGCCCATCGGCTCAGCGCTCCCGCCGCTACTCAATACCGAGTTCAACCCTCGGACTCGAGAAGCGCTCTGGCCGTGACGAGGCGTTTCATCAAGATCGGTGGCATAGCACCTGGAGCATGCCGCTGGGCGGCAAATCGCTCAAGGATAGCAACCTCCTTGGCGTAGTTTCGTTGTTTCCGGTAGAGTTTCGCCAGTGCTTCGTAATACCAAGGAGCCACCCCCAGCCCATCCACGCGGTCCTGGGCCTCTGTGGCTGCCACGAGTTCGAGTAGCAGTTTCTCGGCCTCCTCGAGCTTTCCCTGCCGCTTCAATGAAGTTACGTCTTTGACATAGGTGCTGAAATGGCGGCCTTTGTAATAGCCCACAAGGGAATTCGCAGCCACGTGGCTCAGCTTCGGTTGTTCTCTTTTCCTCCAGGGCCACATCGTTACGCCACCTCCAGTGAAACTCCGTGTGGCATCTGAAGATTGCCGCTCCATGATAGCTGTCTGATTGGAAAGCTATCTACCTTGCTCTGGAACCGCGCCTGCTTGGATTGGGTGACAGGTGGATGCGGCCGGCGGGAGGGTCCAGCCACTACTCGCCGCGAACCTCCTTGAGTCCCGCGGCAGCGCCCTGAGCGAGCAGGCCGACGTCACTTGCGAAGGTGATGAACCGGAATCCTTGAGCGGCAAGCTGGCGCCCCTGCGCCGGGCTGGACCCGGCGTAACCAGGGATCTTCCCCGTGTTGCGGCAGGCCGCGAGCACCTTTTCGACCGCTGCAGCCAATGCCTCGGCAGCCGCCGGGTCGCCAGGCCGAAAGCCCATCGAGAGGGTCAAATCGCTCGGGCCGATCCAGCAACCATCAACGCCCGGCGTGCTTAGGATGGCCTCGGCATTGTCCACCGCCTGCACGCTTTCGATCTGCACCGCGCAGAAGATCTCGGCGTTGACTGCCTGCGCGTAATCGCTCCCGTAGGCGGAGGCCCGCCCCCAGCCATACGACCGCGTGCCGTCCGGCGGGAAGCGGCAGGCATCGGCAGCCGCCCGGGCATCCTCAGCCATGTGCACCATCGGAACGATGATGCCAAGGGCACCCTCATCGAGTAGGCGCCCAATGAGGGTGTAGTCGTTGCGTGCCACACGCGCCATCGGTGTGGCTGATCCCGCTGCCATCGCCATCAGCGCGAGCATGGTGGAATCCGGTCCGAAGGAGCCATGCTGTGTATCGAGCAAGAGAAAATCCGCGCCGGAATGCGAGAGAATTTCCGCCGCCACCGGTGATCCCAACCCCAAGCCGAACCCAAATGCAGGCTTCCCTTCCTGCATCAGACGCTTCGCCATGTTGACTTTGCGCATCTGTGCTCCCCTATCCCTTGTCGTCGTGCGCCGGTCCTGCCACTGGCGGGATTATCCCCGTTCCTTCCTGATCTTGGGCAATGATGTTGTCAAGCTCCGCCAGCACGCGCGCATGCAAGCGCGGGACTTCGCTGAGATGCTCGGGCTTCATCAAGACGCTGCGGAACACGGTCACTGCCGGACGGTCCCAAATGAGATCGGTATGGCTCGCCAAGAGCGGCGGCTTGACAACAAGCTTCGCCAGGTAGAAGGAGTCAGCGCTGCCCATCCCGGCGGCGAACACCGCGTCAGTCAGGCGAGAGATGGCTGAGACGCGCCGGTCTCCATCTGGCGGCAAGGGATAGAACGCGATGATGTCAAGGGCTGGATCAGTCACTAGGCGCAGCCGGCCGCTCGCGGCGATCAGCGCGGCCCAGGCTTGAGCAGCAGCGCGCGCCTTGCGCAGGATTGGGCCAAAGCCACGATCCGGTTCGAGCGGGAAGCAGCGCAACGTGGCCCACAGCGCGGCCGCCGCTGCACCGGCCCGCGAGCATTCCAGGCTGATCTCGCCCAGGTGCAATTCGTCCGACGTGAAGTACGTGTACGGGGAGTCGTGCTTATAGAACCGGCCAACCGAGGCATCGCGGAACAGCACCGAGCCACAGCCATACGGTTGCAATCCATGCTTATGCGGGTCGATCACGACGCTGTCGCTCCCGGCGATCGCACGCAGCGCGGCGGCATCGGCAGGGCGGAGCGCCCCTGGGCCAGGAGTAGGGTCCGCCAGCGCCAGGAGGCGGAAGAAGCCACCGTAGGCCGCGTCCACGTGCACGCGGCATCCGTGCTTGCGCGCGAGGGCAATGATCTGGTCAATCGGATCAACCGCGCCGAGGCCCGTCGTGCCGGCGGTCACCACAACCGTGCCAATTTCGCCCGAATCAAGGTGCTCGCGGAGCGCCCGCAGGTCGAGCCGACCAGTGGCGTCCGCTGGGATTTCAACGGCGCGCGCGCCGATCACCTCGCACATCCGGCGGTGCGTATAGTGCGCCTCGGTCGAGAAGGCGATCGCGCGGCCGGGATGGAGCGACCGTGCTACCCAGAGTGCTTCCAGGTTCGCGATCGTCCCGCTCGATGTGAGATGACCCAGGCACGTGCGAGGGTCATAGCCAGCAAGTTGCGCAAGCTCAGCGATCGCCTCACGCTCCATTTTGGCCGTTGCCGGGCCGCCATCGAGCGCGTGGTTATTCGGGTTGATCTGCTGGGCAAGGAAATACGCGATCGAAGCGACCGGGTGCGGAGGTTTCAGCATCTGCCCGGCGTAGCAGGGATGAAAGAACGGGTAGTTGTCCGTGAGACGCTCCGCAAGCTCGGTAATGACCGCGCAAGCCTTCTCTGGCGAAACACGCAGCGTTTCATCCTGCTCGAACGGCGGCCAGCGCTGTTCCCACGCCCGCAGCGCTGCAAGGCCGTTTTCCAGCAGGGACAGATCGAATGGATCGTGAATCGTCATCGCTCAATCACCATTGCCAGGCACCTTTGCGGGCGCAGCCGGCGTGGCTGACGTGGGCGCCGATCGCGCCATTAGCGCTCGGATGCCTTCCTCAGTGGGAAGAAACCAGGCCAGCACGATCGTTCCGGCGGCGACCAGCGCTTGGCAGCGGATCGCGTTTTGCATTCCGGCCGCGTCGGCGATCGCGCCCATCACCGGCACGCCGATGGCACCCATCACGAAACCGAGACCGAGGATTAGGCCGGATGCCATGCCCGCCCGGCCAGCCATCAATTGCTGGGCGATAACGAGCAGGAGCGGGCCAGTCGAGGCGGCAAGAAAGCCGATCATTGCGGCGGTGAGAAAGCCTGGCCAGCCGGGGAATTCAGCGAAGAGCAAGATGCTCGGCACGCTGAGGACCGAGGAGGCGAGCAGCAGAATCCGCCGCCCATGCTTGTCAGCCAGCGAGCCCGAGCCAATGGTCCCTGCGGCGCTGGTCAGGAGGAGGGTCGTTGCCAGGGGACCATAGAACGAGGAGCTATAGCCCAGATCCTTATACCAGGAGGGGATGAACGCCTGGATGCCGAACAGGGTCCAGGAACGCAGCATCATCATGCCGATCACGACCGCCAGTGGTCCTACCGGGATCGGGGGAAGCGTCGCCGAGCCGCGTTGAGACCGGCGGGTGATGCGCTGGGAAATGGTGCGCATCTCGACCAACATCCAAAGCGCAAAAGTGAGACCAGGAAGGAGCATCAGCGCGGTGCCATGGACGCCGAACAGGGCAAACGCGGCCGCGCCAACGAGCGGTCCGGACGCGACGCCGAGCGTCCCACCCATGACGTAGATGGACATGGCCGTGTTGCGTTGCCCTTCGGGGATGACCGCGCTGGCGTTGAGGGCGCCCATCGGGTGGTAAGCGCCCGAGCCGATCCCCGACAGGGCAGCCAGCAGGACCAGCATTGGGAAGGATGGCGCGAAGCCGAGCACGGCGAAGGTGGCAGCGGTCCACATCAGCGTCAAGCCGATCAGGCGCGTGCCACGGCGGTCCGCAATCCAGCCAAAAAGCGGCTGGGAAATCGAGGCCATGCCGCTGTAGGCGAGGGAGATGAGCCCAACCGTCTTGAGATTGAGGTCATACTTATCGGTCAAGAGCGGATAGAGCACCGGGAGCACGCCCACGTACATATCGACCGTGAAGTGACCGCCCATCAGCGTGAGCAGCGCCCGGTTCCGGATGACATCGAGCCGGCGGGACGGTGGCGTTTGCGTCTCGACGCGTGTCTTGTGCAAGCTTGCGGATGGAGCGGTCATTGGCGCCTCGCTTGATGGCCCGGCGCCGGTTGCCAGAGCTTCACGGCTACTTCCTCGAAATGGCACGAAACGGTGCGAAATCACCGAGCGGACCTGCCGCGTGGATGCTAGCAGTCTTGTGGCATTGCCACAACCTCCTGGCACTCCCCTTGTCCAAATACTCCACCCAAGCGACGATACCGTCCGTCGTATCCTAACGAGGTGGTGACGGCGGCAAGCCATGGGTGGGTTCGGCAATGACGGGACGTGTCGCGATCATTGGCGGTGGTGTCATCGGTTTGTGCTCCGCGTTTTTCTTGCAGCGCCGGGGATGGCAGGTCACGCTGCTGACGGCAGGCGCTCCGGGTCACGGGGCATCGGCGGTCAATGCCGGGTGGATCGTGCCATCCCTCTCGGAGCCCGTCCCGGCGCCTGGCCTCGTCACGACCTCGCTGCGCTGGATGCTCCGCTCGGATAGCCCGCTCTACATCCGCCCACGCCCCGATCCGGCCTTGCTCTGGTGGCTGATCCGGTTCTGGCGGCACTGCAACGCGCGGGACTACGCGCATGGGCTGGCCGCGACGGCGGAGCTTAACCGGCGCACCTTTGCGCTGTACGACGATCTTGCCGCCGCGGGCGTGCGCTTCGAGGAGCATCGAACCGGGATCCTGTTCGCCTATCACTCGCCGGCCGCCCTTGAGCACGATCTCCGTGCCATGGAGCCGCTTCGCGCCCACGGCGTCAACGTCCCGTCGGAGCCGCTGTGGGGTGATGCCGTCCGAGCCTTTGAGCCAGCGCTATCGCAGTCCATTGCTGGGGGATTCTGGCTAGATCAGGAGCGGCATGTCCGGCCGGATTCGCTCGTTGCGGGGCTGGTTGAGGCGCTAGTGGAACGTGGGGTGGATATCCGGACAGAGACGCGCGTCACCGGTTTTGACCTTGCGAATGGCCACCTCACCAATGTCCGGTTCGAGAGAGGGCGCCTGGAAGTTGATGCTGCCGTGCTTTGCGCCGGGGCATGGACCGGCCGGCTGGCTAAGCTTGCCGGCGCGCGGTTGCCGATTCAGGGTGGCAAAGGGTATAGCCTGGACTACGCTCCGCCGCCGCGTCCGGTGGGCCATGCGCTTTACCTCCACGAGGCGCGGGTCGCGGTGACGCCGCTGAACGGCATGGTCCGGCTCGCCGGAACGATGGAATTCTCGGGATTGAATCACCGGATTCGGCCAGAGCGAGTCGCCGCAATCGCGCGGGCTGGGGCAGCGGCGCTGCGAGATTGGCCAGCCGATCCTGGGATTGCGCACGTCGGCACTGGGCTCCGGCCCATGACACCGGATGGCCTGCCAGTCATCGGCTGGCTGTTGGGCGTTCGCAATCTGGCGGTGGCGAGTGGGCACGCCATGCTCGGCATGACCCTGGCGCCAGCGACCGGTGAAGCGGTTGCCGAGCTTGTGACAAGCGGTTCGCCGCCTGAAGTGCTGCGGCCGTTCGATCCAGCCCGGTTTTCTCGATTCCGATAGCGATTCAAGCACGTTCGCGCTGCGTCCTGTTCCCGATGTCCGCAACGTCGGGTATCCTGCCGCTCAGAATCTCGGGCGTGCCCGTGGCGGCCCGAACGCTTCCATTTCCCTTTGAGTAAAGGAGCGTGCTGATGATGCTTGGCTTCCCTAATCCCGCGCCGGTTGAGGGCAGCCCGCGCTGGCCCCGTCGCCGGGAGAATCCGGTTTTCTCCATGCGGGGGATGGTGGCGACGGCTCATCCACTGGCGACTGCTGCCGGGCTGCGCATCCTGCAAGGCGGCGGCAATGCCGTTGACGCGGCCGTGGCGGCTGCGCTCGCCAGCACGGTCGTCCTACCGGCGATGTGCGGCATCGGCGGCGACCTGTTCGCCATCGTTTCCCGCGCGAGCGATGGCTGCGGCCCCGGTGAAATCCAGGCTGTCTATGGCAGCGGCATCGGCCCGCGCGGCGTGACTGTCGATTTCTTCCGGGAGCGCGGTGAAGCCGGTGGCAAGCTGATGCCTCGCACGGGTCCGCTCTCCGTCGCGGTGCCTGGTTTGGTCGATGCCTGCTTTACGCTCCTGCGGCGGTTCGGCACGCGCTCGTTCGCCGACGTGGCAGCCGATGCCATCGTCTACGCCGATCAGGGATTTCCTCTTTCTGCTTACGGCACCCGCCGCATCGCCGATGTCGCGGACTTGCTGGCGCGGTATCCGACCTCGGCCGCAATCTTCCTGCCAGGCGGCCGCCCTCCAGCCCCTGGCTCAATCTTGCGCCAGACAGATTTGGCTCGAACACTCCGGCAGATCGCCGGCGGTGGGCCAGACGTCTTTTATCGCGGTGACATCGCGCGCAGGATTGGAGCATTCCTCGCCGCCAATGGCGGGGTGCTTTCAGCGGACGACTTTGCCGATCACCAGACGGCCGTCTCCGCGCCGCTTTCCACCACCTACCGCGGCTACCGCATCTACGAGACTGGTTTGCCAACCCAAGGCTTCCTCGTTCTAGAAGCCCTGAACATCATCGAGGGAGACGACCTCGCCACAACCGGTGTGACCTCGGCAGATGGCGTGCATCTGCTCGCCGAAACCATGAAGCTTGCCTTTGCCGACCGGAACCGCTACGCGGGTGACCCCACGTTCGTGCAAACACCGCTGGCGACGTTGATCGGCAAACCGTGGGCGCAGGAGCGGCGTAAGAAGATTGATCGCACGCTCGCGGCGGAAAGGGCTGACCCCGGTGTCCTCTCGGCTGGCGATACAACCTATCTCTGTGTGGCCGACCAACATGGCACGATGGTCTCCCTGATCCTGTCGCTGTCGTCCGGATTCGGCAGCGGCGTCGTCGCGGGGGATACAGGCATCGTCCTTAACAACCGTGCTGGCGACTGCTTCTCGCTGGAAGAAGGACACCCGAACATGTTCGAGCCGGGCAAGAAGACGATGCACACGTTGAACTGCTACCTCATCGCCGCGCCGGATGGCACACCGCTCATCGTCGGGGGCACACCAGGTGGCGATAGCCAGCCGCAGTGGAACCTCCAGGTGATCACCGGGCTCATTGATAGCGGCCTGGACGTGCAGGCGGCGGCGGAGCAGCCGCGCTGGTCGGTCTGGCCGGGAACCTACCCGCACGATCTCGGCCATCCATTCGAGTTGCGCATCGAGGACCGGTTTGGCGAGGAAACGCTGCGTGCGCTGGAGCAACGGGGCCACCGCGTGGTGCGGCTCGGGCCGTGGGGAAGTGGCGGTGCCGTCCAGTTGATCGCGCGCGACCCCGAAACGGGAGCAATGGCTGGCGGATCAGATCCCCGGCAAGAAGGACTGGCGATCGGCTTCTAGGTAGGGCGAACCAAGGCAGTCAACGAAACGCGAAGTGTCACTCCTCTTGCAGAAGCTCAATTCGTGTTAAGATGCCTCACATCCATCTGCATGGAGTAACAGGCAGTCGACAACAAGAGAGGAGGACCCATGACTCGGCCCGACTCGATCGACTGGAGTGTTCTGAGCGGTCCGCGCGTGTCCCGCCGCACCCTTATGAAGGTCGCGGCGGCGACAGGGGCGTTTGGGCTTGCCAATCGCCTCGCCGCCTTTGAAGCGCAGGCAGCGAGAGGAGCCAAGCCTCGCCAGACGCGGCGTTCGCGGCAGGAGCCTAAGCAAGGTGGAACCCTTCGCGTCGGCTTTCAAATCAGCCAGATCGTAACGCTCGATCCTGGCTTGGTTGCCCAGGGCTTAGTGGCTGGCTCGGTGCTGCCGGTGCTGTTCTCAAGCCTGGTGCAATTCGACCAAGAGCTTGGGCTTATCCCGGATCTGGCAGAGACGTGGGAAGTCACGCCGGATGGAACGCAGTACACCTTCAAGCTCCGCTCCGGCCTTACGTTCCACAACGGCGATCCGATTACGTCGGCTGATTTCCGCTACACCTATGAGCGAACCACCAATCCTGACTTTGCATCTCCCCATGCAAACAAGCTTGCCCTCATCACCTCCTTCGAGACTCCCGACGATCTGACGGTAGTCATCAAGCTCAGCGCGCCGTTCGCGCCGTTCCTGGCCGTGGCGTGCAGCCGCGGTCCAGGGCGGGCGCTAACGCCGATCTCGAAGCGCGCCATCGAGGAACTGGGCGATCAGCAATTCGGCGTCACCCCGGTCGGCTGCGGCCCGTTCATGATCGTGCCGGAGTCCGCCGAAGTCGGACGCGGCTTCGATTTGGTGCCGTTCGAAGGCTGGTATGGAGGGCGGCCACACCTCGACAAGATCGAGCTTCGCCTCGTGCCGGAGCCATCGAGCGCGGTGAGCGGCTTGGAGGCGGGCGATCTGGACGTGATTGACCCCATGCCGGCAACGGCCGCGCAACAACTCCAGGCGAATCCCGACGTGGTGATCGTCCAGGCTCCTGGCACGAACTGGCGCGGCGTGGCGATGAATATCAACCGGGAACCCTGGAACAATATTGATGCCCGCATGGCCGTGGCCAAGGCAATCAATCGGGAGGATTTCGTCCAGCGCGCCTTCTTTGGTCTGGCCGATCCAGCGATTGGGCCGATCGCGCCCGCGTTTGGCTGGGTCTATCTCCCGCCGGATCAAGCGCCGCCTTCGCCGCAAGCGTACGACCTAGAGGCAGCGAAAGCGCTGGCGGAAAAGGCGGGCATCGTCGGCGCAAAGCCGGTGATCATCTCTTCCGAGGAGATTGGCTTGCGGCCGACGGAGGTACTGCGCTCGATGCTGGCTGATATCGGCGTCGATGCCCAGATCGACTTCCAGCAAGGAGCGGTCTTTACCGAGCGCTGGCAAACGGGCGATTTCGATATCTTCTTGCACGGCAGCCAGGTCGACGCCGATCCCGACGACGGCCACTGGAACTTCTTCCATTCCACCGGGCCATGGAACACCTATGGCTACAAGAGCGAGAAGGCAGACCAGTTGCTCGAAGCGACCCGGAGCACCGCCGATCAAGAGGAGCGCACGCGGCTGTTCCGCGAGCTTCAAGCACACTTGCAGGCAGATGTTGCCATGGCCTTCGCCTATCATCAGTACGATCTCGTGGCGCTTCACAAGGACATTCAGGGCTACGTGCCGGTGCCCGAGCAGCGGTACTGGGAGACTGTCTGGCTGGACCGCTGACGGGCGGCCAAGGGAGGGGTCAGGAGTCAGGAGCCGGGGGTCAGGGAAGCTACGAGCTACGAGCTTCGAGCTACCAGCCGTCAGGGATCGTAAGGGCGCGATTCGTCGCGCCCATCCGTCATGTGAAAGGAGAGGCACCGGTAGCCTCCCGAGCCGTCAGGTATCAGACATGCATGCGCCCACCGCATCCTGACGGCTGACATCTGATAGCTGACGGCTGTCACCTATCGGCTATTGGCTATTGGCTATTGGCTATCGGCTATCGGCTGATACCTGATGGCTGACGGCTTTTGGATCGGGTATCGTGGTTAGTGGTTCGTGCCACACAAGGAGGGCGGCTGCAATGACGCAGATCGATTGGAGTGTCCTGAGTGGTCCGTACGTCTCCCGTCGCACGCTTTTGCGGTTGGCGCTGGCCAGCGGTGCAGTGGGGTTCGCGAATCGCCTTGTGGCGGTCGATGCGGCGGCAGGCGGGAGGAGTGGAGCCCAGCGCCGGGCGCGCCTCCAGGAGGCGAAAACGGGCGGAACGCTCAACCTGGGTTTTGGCATCAGCCAGATCGTGACACTGGATCCACCGCAGGTCAATCTCGGCATCGTCGCCGGAGAGCTCGTCTCAAACCTCTTCTCCAGCCTCGTTCAGTTCGATGAGCAGCTCGGGCTCATGCCCGACCTGGCCGAAAACTGGACCGTCAGCCAAGACGGACTAACCTATACCTTCACCCTTCGGGATGGCCTGACCTTCCACAACGGTGATCCGCTGAAGGCGGCCGATATTCTGTACACCTATGAACGCACGACCAACCCAGACTTTGCGTCGCCACACGCTAACAAGCTCGCGCTGATCGAGTCCATTGACGCGCCGGATGATCTGACGGTGGTCATCAAGCTCAGCGCGCCGTTCGCGCCATTCCTGGCCGTGGCTTGCAGCCGGGGTCCAGGGCGGGCGTTGACACCGGTGTCGAAGCGGGCAGTTGAGGAGCTTGGTGACCAGCAGTATGGTGTCACGCCAGTCGGCTGTGGCCCGTTCATGATCGTGCCGGAATCGGCAGACCTGAGCACGGGCTTTGAGATGGTGGCGTTTGAGGGGTGGTATGCGGGACGGCCATACCTTGACCGCATCAAGGTGACGATCATCCCCGAGCCATCAAGCATGATCAGCGCGCTGGAGGCCGGCGATGTCGATATGCTCGACATTGTGCCTGCCCAAGGAGTCGAGCAGCTACGGGCGAATCCAGACATCGTGCTGGTCGAGGCGCCAGGCACGAACTGGCTTGGGCTGGCAATGAACTACGCTCGTGCCCCGTGGGATAACACGGATGCCCGGATGGCCGTCGCCAAGGCGATCAACCGGGAAGATCTGGTCCAAAAGGCGTTGTTCGGCCTGGCGACACCGGCAATCGGACCGATTGCGCCAGCCTTCGCCTGGGCCTACCTCCCGCCGGATCAAGCGCCGCCGTCGCCGCAAGCGTACGATCTGGAGGCAGCGAAAGCGCTGGCGGAAAAGGCCGGCATCGTCGGCGCGAAGCCGACGATTATGGCGACGGTCAATGCTCCCCGACCACCCGAAGTGCTCAAGAACCAGCTCAAGGACCTTGGATTGGACGTGCAGATCGAGTCGCTCCAGCAGGCCGCCTGGAACGAGCGCTGGCTGGCTAAGGACTACGATTTGGTGCGGTATGGCAGCGTCGTGGATGCCGACCCAGACGATGGCCACTGGAACTTCTTCCACTCAACTGGGCCGTGGAACACGCACGGCTACAAGAATGAGCGCGTCGATGAGCTACTGGAGCAGACCCGGCAAAATCCGAATCAAGAGGAGCGCGCACGGCTGTTCCAAGAAATCCAGTCGATCCTGCAGCAGGATGTGGCCTACGCGTTCCTCTATCACACGCGGGATATCACGGGATTCCACAAGGACCTGAAGGGTTACGTGGCAATCCCGGAGATGCGCTACCTGGAACACGTCTGGCTTGATCGCTAGTGAACCGAGCCGATAGCCGATAGCCGCTGATAGCCGGCAAGCGGCAGCGCGCAGGTATGTTGGCCGGGCCGCATCGAGGCGATTCTCCTACCGGCTGCCGGCTATCGGCTATCGGCTGAAGGCTCAATAAGAATGACCGAATATATCCTTCGCCGGCTGATTCATTCGGTGTTCATTGTCTGGGGCTGCGCCACCCTCGTGTTCTTCCTGCTTCGCCTCGTGCCTGGCGATCCCGTCGTGCAAATGCTTGGTCCTGAGTACACCCCCGAGGCCGCCGATGCCCTTCGAAGAAAGCTGGGTTTGGATGAGCCGATTTATGTCCAATACGTCCGGTGGTTTGGCAACGTCCTAACCGGCGATCTTGGCGCGTCCATCGCCTCAGGGGAAACAGTGACGGGCGCGATCGGCAAGGGGTTACCGAAGACGATCAGTATCGCCTTGGTGGCCTTTGTCTTTGCCACGGTCATCGCGCTCCCAACCGGGATCATCGCCGCGCTGCGCCGCAATAGCTGGCTGGATTATGGCGCCAGCCTCGTCGCGTTCTTCTGGGTCAGCATGCCGAGCTTTTGGTTCGGCATCGTCCTGATCTTGCTCTTCGCGGTCAAGCTCCGCTGGCTCCCCGCGATCGGCTATGCCGAGCTAGGCAGCGACGGCTTCTGGCCCTGGCTTGAGCGGCTCATCCTGCCTGGACTCGCGGTGGGCGCCGGATACGCGGCAATCTTGATGCGCTTCGTCCGCGCTGGGCTCCTTGAGGTTCTGGGCAGCGATTACATCCGGACGGCGCGAGCGAAAGGGCTGCACGAGCGGACGGTGATCGCGCGCCATGCCCTGCGCAACGCGCTCATTCCCGTGGTGACCGTCGCGGGCATCCAACTCGCATTGCTCCTCAGTGGCGCAGTCGTGACAGAGACGGTCTTCTCAATCCGCGGCCTTGGCAGGATTCTGGTCGGAGCTATCTTCGATCGCGATTATCCGATGGTCCAGGGCATTATCTTGTTGATCGCCGTCATCTTCGTGCTAGCGAACCTGATCGTGGATATCATTTACACGGTGTTAGACCCGCGGATTCACTATGGCTAGTGTTGGCAGCGAAGCGACGAGTTCCCCTAGCAGCGTTGAGGAGCGCGCAGCGCCGCCAGCGGTCACGCGCGCCGGCGATCTGATCGCCGAGCCACGGCGGCCGACCGGCGACCGCTTCTGGCGGAGAGTGCGGCGAGAGCGCAAGATTCTCATCGGCATCATATTTCTCGTCATTCTCGTTGCGCTCTCGATCTTTGGGCCACTTTTCGCCCCACATGACCCAGAAGCAGACGATTTCGCGCTGCTCCAGTCCCCGAGTTGGGATCATCCACTGGGTACCGACTCCTTCGGCCGGGACCTGCTGAGCCGGCTGATCGTCGGCACGCGGGTATCGTTTACCGTGGGACTGCTGGCGGCACTGATCGCGATGGCAGTCGGTGGAGTGATGGGTTTACTGGCCGGCTACTATGGTGGCTGGGTCGATAGCCTCATCATGCGGTTTGTCGATCTGCTGTGGGCATTCCCGGTCATCATCCTGGCCGTGGCAATTGTTGCCGTCTTCGGGGCAGGCTTTCTCAACGTCATCGTGGCGATTGCCGTAGCGTTCTTCGATGACTTCGCGCGTATCATCCGCGCCCGGGTGCTGAGCTTGCGCGAGGAAGACTTCACCACGGCCGCACGCGCCGTGGGCGCAACGGACGCGCGCGTAATGGCGCGGCATCTCCTGCCGAACATGGTCGCGCCGATCATCGTTCAACTCACCTTTGCTGTCGGCATCGGCATCCTGTCAGAGTCGACCTTGAGCTTTCTCGGGCTTGGCGTGAATCCCTCGACCCCCACTTGGGGCCTAACGCTCAACGAAGGACGTGATTTCATCCGCCAAGCGTGGTGGATCAGCGTGTTCCCGGGTCTGGCAATCGCGTTGACGGTGCTGGGGTTCAATCTCTTTGGTGACGGCCTGCGCGATGCGCTGGACGTCCGCTCGGTGAGCGAGACGGGCTGATGCGGTCTGCCCAGCTAGGGAATGCGTTGCCGTGAGGAGCGTCGCATTCCCTGTACCCGTGTCAGCCAGCATCACAATCCGATCAGCGCGAACGATTGCCTCGCGCGGGAGAATGCACCGCACCGAGCCGTAAATCATCCACCTCAAAGCACTGGCCCGCCAGTGCGCCGGCTCAGCTCAACCAGGTGCTCCCAATCGTGCTCCAGGAGCCGCCGGATCGCCTTGCGGAGTGTGCGAAGACCGCTTGAAAACTCGCGAACCGCCGCCCATTCTTCTGCCGTGGTCGTGGCAAGCCGCTCGGCCACCATGGCTGCCGACCTGCGCAGCGCCACCGCCAAGGGCAATTCCCCGCGCTCCGCTGCGCCGTGCACCGCGCCAAAGCCAGGGGCGCTGCCGAGCGCAGAGGAGAGATAGCCACCCGTCGATCCCAGGACATGGAGCAACACCGCCCGCGCGGTTCGTCCCCCGCTTGGTGGCTGAGCGTCGAGGCTGTCGTCCGTTTGGCGCTCGGCCCATGCGGCGAGCTCCTCGCGCAACCGCTGGTGGCGAGCGATGTACCGCGCGATTTCCGGCGCGGTCAGTGGCTGGAGGTCAGGGCCGAAGGTGATGTACGGTGAGCCATTGCCAACCCAGATACCCTCGGTGAGATGCTCGGCAATGTGCGTCTCGACCGGAGCATCGTCATCACCAGCTTCGCCACAACGACGGAGGAACCGGCGATAGGCGCGAATCGCCTCCGGTGTCGCTGCTAGCGCCTCCTCTGTCGTCGGTCCGACGGCGACACAGCCCAGCAGATCGAGCACATGGACCATCGTTTTGCGCCGCCGTGGTCCGGATTCGAGGTAGAGCATGTACGGCGTTGCCATGGGTTTGCCCTCCTGAGTCCCAAAGATAGAACATTAGTTCGCATACTACCGTGCCTTTGTTCCCCTTTCAAGGCCTCCGCGCAATGCACGGTGCATACGGTACGATGCATGGCTGATCCGCGCGGCGTGCGGAGTCAACGAGTGATAGGAGCAGAACCGGCACTCCCGGTGCCGGATCATCTCAATGAGCGCCGGAAGTGATCCCGGCGCATGGCAGGAGCGTAGAAAACGTGCGAACGTTGCTCGTCGGCCAATCAGGTGGAGCGACAGCGGTTATCAACGCTAGCCTCGTCGGCGTGGTCGAGGCGGCGCTGGCATCGGGCCGCTTCGATCGCGTGCTCGGCATGCGCCACGGGATTGATGGCTTGCTCACCGAGCAATTCATTGATCTCGGCGCTCAACCTCCGGCGGTGCTCGACCTGGTACGGCGCACGCCGTCGGCCGCCCTTGGCACGGGGCGCCGCAAGCTGCACGAGAGCGATCTCGACCAAGCGCTCCAGGCACTCCGCACCCACAACATCCACACACTCATCTACATCGGTGGCAACGATTCAGCGGACACCGCGCACCGGCTGCATCAAGCCGCTTGCCACACTGGCTACGACCTCGCGGTGGCCAGCGTGCCCAAGACGATTGATAACGACTTGCCCGAGACCGATCACTGCCCTGGTTATCCCTCCCTCGCCCGCTTTCTGGCAAACGCCGTGCGCGATGCAACCTATGACACCCTCGCGTCGCCCCAGCTGTATCCGGTGAAGCTGATTGATGTCATGGGCAGAGACGCGGGCTGGGTCGCCGCCTCCTGTGCGCTCGCCTTCAGTGAAGACGAAGCCGATCTTGAGCCGGTTATCTTCTTCCCGGAATCTCCACCTGAGCGTGTTGAGACAGTCGTGGCGGAACTTGAAGCGCGAGTCCGGGAGCGGGGTTGGGTGGTCGCGATCGTGCCGGAAACGCTCCGCGACGCTGCCGGTCGCCATCTCGGCGGCGACCGGCCTGATTATGTCGATCCATTCGGGCATCCGTATTTCGCCCAGCCGGCGGTTGCCCTCGCCCGGCGCGTGACCGAGCTGACGGGCTTGCGGGCACGCTTCGAGCGGCCCGGCACGGCCGCGCGCATGTCAATCTCCCTCGCCTCTCCGATTGATCTCGACGAAGCCGAACGCGCCGGTCGCGCCGCCGT
>JBHOQQ010000070.1:0-81225 GCA_042408955.1 Thermomicrobiales bacterium | reverse complement strand
TCGCCCGATGTCGGGCCGCCGTTTTGGGCGCCGGATGGGTCGCGCTTCGCGTTCATCGAAGGCGATTCGGTTGTGCGCATCCGCTGGCTTCCTGGGCGGCGCGAGGCGGCGATCGGCGTGGCCCGCCCGGTCGTGATGCTGACCTGGGCGCCAGATGGCCAGGCACTCCTGGCGGTACCCGTTGATGTACACCAACCGGCGACGATCATTCCGCTGCCGGATGGCCCAGGCACGCAGGCCGATGTGCTTATCCCCTTCGATTTTGCGATCTCCGGTGCGGGGCCGCAATGGAGCCCGGTCAATCCCCTGGAACCGCTGCCGCCACCGACCATTGGCGGCACGGCGCTCGATCCGCCGGGGATGGTGGTGATGTCCAATAGATAGCGCGTTCGGCTACGCGGGACTCGGTGCGCTGAGGACACCCGTCACTGCTGGCGCCTCAATGACCGCGTCAATGCGCCACCGGTCATCAACTTTGGCAAAGATGAGTACCTTTCGTATCTGCCCGGCAGCCGGATAATGGCTCACGAGAATCGCGCTGACCCGGCCATCAGGGAGCACGCGCACCTCGCGAATCGCCACGATCGTTTCCTGTTCTTCAGGCGGTAACGGGACCGCTGGCATGCGGAGCGCGGCGATCTCCTCGTCTGTGAGGGGACCCTGCCGGCGAAAATGGTCGTCGGTGAAGTGTGCGAGAGCGCGAAGCGAAAGTCCAGCGTTGAAGGCGGTAACCACCTCACGCGTCACGAGGGTGATCGCTGCCAGGATTTGCGCACTTGCCGGAACGCCCCGGCGAATGTCTGCCAGGGTTGGCACGGGTGGAACCGGGACGCCTGATGCCCCTTCCCGTCCAAGCGCGAGGATTTCTTCCACCGTACGCTCTGGAATGCGCTCTCCGGTACCAAGCGCTGAGGTTCCCTGGCCGCTTGGATTGCGCACCGCGATGTATCCACGCTCTCGCAGGGTGACGGCCGCCCGCCACAATGGGACCTCTTCGGCACCGAGGCGTTGCTGGAGTTCCTCAAGCGTCGCGGGGGCCTCGTGCAGGGCCGCAAGCACCGCGTGCTCGAGCGCCGACAAGCCTTCGCCCATGCCGGGCACTGGCTGAGCGAGCGAGAGGCGAGCCCCAGGAGGCGGGAGCAGCGACCGCAGTGTCATCATTTCGTCAGCGCGCCGCGTCGCTTCGAGAACGATGCCATCGGTGTTGAGGGTAACGAGCCCGCCCGCGGCCGGCGGATCTGCTTCACGGCTGAAGATGAAGGTGCCGTGACGGGCCACGATGATCCGGGCGAGCGCCTCAATGCACTGCTCCTCGGCCGCCCGCGCCAGTTCACGCGGGGTGATCCAGCCGCGGTCAAGGGCAATTTGGCCAAGCGGCCGCGCATGACCGCTCTGCTCCTGCTCGTGCATTGCGGCATCGAGTTGAGCGGGCGTCAGGAGACCCATCCGGATCAATGTCTGACCAAGGCGGAGCTCGTGATTCGAGGACGAGACGGAGATGAGCTGGCCGTGGTCCAGGGAGAGTGACACGGTATCGCCATCGGCCGTAATGGCGAGCCGGCCGGTGTGGCGTTTCCGGGCAAGCACCGAGAGCAAGTCGGCCACGTTGACATCGATCGTCTCACCCATCAGTGCCATCGCACCCGCTCCTCGTTCGTGTTCAGCACGGAGGGGACCGACGCGAGACGGCGATCCACACCGCCGGCCTGGCAGAACAAGCGTAGCGTGCCGATCGCGGGGGAGGTATGGCCCACGAGTCCTAGCCAGGTGGCTCACGCCGGTCGATGGGTCGCAGCGGGTATATTGACATTGTTGATAAAGTTATCAATAATTGGGCGTATCCGAGCTGCGCGGCTTGGGAGTGATTCACCGTCATCATGACGAAGGGAGGAAACCATGTCGGTGACCATCGTGGCCGATCGGTTGGCCGAGTCTGTTCGGCAGGTCCGGAGCGAGCTGGCTGCTGCCCCCGAACCGCCGCTCGTGACGTTTGCGACGGACACCCGCCTCGTCGAGAACTATGTTACGACCGCCCAAATTCGCGATTTTCGGCTGACGGTTGATGAACCCGAGCGTCTTGGTGGGTCCGATTTGGGGCCAACGCCGGTGGAGCTCGTGCTGGCAGCACTCGGCACATGCCAGGAAATCGTCTATGCCACCTACGCGCGGGTCCTGGGAATCCCGCTCAATGGCGTCTCCGTGCGCGTCGAAGGCGTGCTTGATCCACGGGGATTCTTTGGCGTCGCCGATGTGCCGGCGGGGCTGCGCGAGGTCACGTTTACCGTGGAGATTCAGAGCCCGGCACCGGCTGAAGCCGTTCAGCGCCTGATCGCCACGGTCAATGCGCACTGCCCGGTGCTCGACATTCTCCGCCAGCCGGTCTCCGTTGCTGGGGTCTACACGCTCAACCACGAGCGGATCGAGCCCGCGAGCGAGCCGGTCCCGGTTGTGCCGGATCGGTGAGCGCGTTCTCGGTAAAACGCAGCGTTCCTCGGGAAGTGCTCGACGTCTCTGGCATACTATGCGGCATGAAGGATACCGCCAGGACGTGCTATCCCGAGGAGCGCACCGCATGACCATCACGATCACGCCTACCCGTCCACGCATCGCCAATCCAGTCAATCCGTACCGCGACGGTGTTCAAGGAAAAGCGAACGAGCCGATTACAGTCGCCGGGCTGCTCGACCGCGCCTACCGGGAGGTGGGAGACGAGGCGCTCCCGGACTGGTCGCTTGAGGCGATCGTCGAGCGGCTCGACGAGAACGCCCCGCGCATCGCCATCATCGGCGGCTCCAGCGACCATCCTGCACACGTGATGGATCCGGGAACCGTGGCACGCGCGGCGCTGCGCATCTGGCGCAACGGCGGCGTGCCGTTCTCGTTCTCCGTGCCGGTCCTCTGCGATGGCACGGCCCAGAGCAACATGGGAATGAGCTACTCGCTGCAGAGCCGCAACGCCATCGCCGAGATCGTCGTCAACCAGATGGAGGCGCACTCGTACCACGGCGCATTCGTGATCCAGTCGTGCGACAAGCTGCCCCTTGCCGTCGTCTCGGCGCTCGCTCATCTTGACACCTTGCGACGGTATCGCGGCGAGGCGCCTGTATTTGCTGCCTTTGCCCCGGCCCATGTCCTCAAGGGCGGCACGATTCCGCCCGACGTCCGGCAAGATCTTGAGTTGCTCGCTGCGGACTGCCGGGCCGCTGGCCAGCCAGAGATCGCGGAGGATCTCGAGGAGGCGATGCGCTATATCCTCCAGTGCTCCTCCAACACCGCGTTCCAAGGCGTGTTCATCCGCGCTGTGGAGTGCGGCGTGCTGAGCCCGGAGCGGCACAAGTCGCTAGAGAAGCGGCTGGCCGTCAACACGTGCGATGCGAAGGGCGGTATCTGCGCGTTCAACGGCACCGGCAACTCCTCGCGCCACCTCGTCGCCGCTCTCGGCCTCGCCCATCCCGCCGTCGAGCTGCTGACCGACCCGCCGACGACCGCGCAGGTTAATGCCGTGATCGACGATCTGTTCTCGCTGGTCGAGCGTCCGGAATGCAGCGTCGCAGAACTCGTCCGGCAAAACATGGGCAACGCGATTCGGATTCACAGCGCCTCCGGCGGCTCGACCAACCTGTTGATGCACCTGGTCGGGGCGGCCATCTACGCGGGCATGCGCTTCTCCATCTGGGATCTGGACCGCATCCATCACGCGCACCCGGTGCCAGACCTCTTCGATTACTCCCTCACCCAGGGGCGGGACATCTTCGTGCTTGCCCAGCAATGCTGTTCCGGGCAGATTCGCGGCATGGAGACGCTGTTCCACGAGCTGGTCCGCAACGGCGTGCCGATGGACTTGGATGCCATGACCGTGACAGGCACGAGCTGGCGGGAACGCCTCGCCAATCCGGATCGTCTCAGCGCCGATGGTGTGCGGGAGAACCCGATTATCCTCTCCAAGCCGCGGCGCGCCGTCTCCGGCGTCGATGTCCTGCGGAGCAACTGGTTCGAGAGCGCGGTGGTCAAGATCAGTGGCATGCCGGAGCGGCAGGTCGATCATTTCGATGAGCAGGTGGCGTTCGTGCTGTACTACGAGAGCGAAGAGGCGGCGAACGAGGCGCTCCTCGACATCCACCTGCTGGACGGGTTGCGGGGCGCGCGCGCGTTCCTCGAAGCGAACCTGCGCGCCATGTGGCGGCACAATGCCCCGCGTTTGGGCTTGGAGACGAGCGCTGCCGACGCGCTGGGCTACGACGCGCTCTTCGATCACATGGTGCAGAGCGGCGCGCTCAAGCTTGCGGTTGTCATCGGCGCGCAAGGGCCGGAAGCGTTCGGTATGCCGGAGATGTTCACGCCGATGCAGCACATCAACGCGAACCGGGCGCTGCGCAAGCTGGTGACGCTCATCAGCGACGGGCGCTACTCCGGCGTCAGCTATGGCGCGGCGATCGGGCACGTCACGCCGGAGGCGGCGCGTGGCGGCGACATCATCCGCCTGCAGACGGGCGACCTGCTGCATCTGCGGTTCCGCGCACGGCGGATCGACCTGCTCGACCCGGCCGCGTTCCGTGATGGCCGGGTGGAACTGGCGGATCCGGCGTTGCTCGGGGCGCGGGACGCGCTCGCTGAGGAGCGCCTGGCTCGCCTGCGTCAGCGGCAGAGGCGCGTGGCGGCCGCGAACCGGATGGTGCACTGCACGGATGCGGCCCACGGCGTCGTGCCACAGATCGTCTGGGACGAGGCGACCGTCGATTTTTGGGATGTGGCACGGGTGGAAGGCGTGAATTGACGTCGATGAGGAGGGCAGCGCCATGCCGGTCACGATGAGGACGTTCGAGGCGGTTGCGCTCGAAGATCCGGAGGGGCGCTGGGAACTTTTCCGGGGACGGTTGCGGGAGAAGCCGCCGATGAGTTTCGCACACAACCAGGCGAGCAGCCACCTGGTTCGCCAACTGGTGACTCAGCTCGACCCGTCGCGATACCAGGTTCGGCAAAACGCCGGGCATGTGCGCTCACGAAGCGGCGATACCTACATCCCGGACGTGGCGGTCATCCCGGTGAGATTGATGACCCAGTTTCGCAACGATCCGGCTCGACTCGAGATCTATGACGACCCGTTGCCCTTCGTCGCGGAGGTCTGGTCTCCATCCACTGGCAGCTACGATGTGGATACCAAGCTGCCAGCGTATCGCGAACGCGGCGATGAGGAGATCTGGCGACTGCATCCCTTCGAGCGGTCGTTGCGGATCTGGCGCCGGCAGCCGGCTGGCCGCTACGGCGAGCAGCAGGTGACGGGCGGCGTCGTGCGGCTCCATGCCCTGCCGGATGTGGCTATCGCCCTCGACGAGCTTTTCCAGTTCGCCTGAGCTCGCGCATCGAGCACGCACCTGAGTGGTGGCATCGAGCCCACCCTTTACCGTGCAGCCTAGCGGCACGCGGTGGCGGATGCAGTCTTAGGGCTCCTCAGTGCGAGATCACCGTCAAATCCATTCCGCAGGGGCGGTGCCCGTCACGGATCGTCTCATGATGGCACGCGCCTCGCGTTATACGGGTGACGGACCGGACGACGGACCGCTGGCTGGTGCACAAGCGCAACCGAGGGGAGGCAACGAGATGGTGTCCGATGCGCCAGGACAGGTCAGCCGCGATGCGATTCAGGCGGTACTCACGCGAATCGGAGCAGCCTGGACCGAGCTGACGGGCGTGCTCGACGCGATACCGGATGAGCGAGAGGAGGAGCCCGGCGTGACTGGGGAGTGGTCGGTGAAGGACGTGGTCGGCCACATCGCGTTCTGGATCGGCCACGACCTCGCCAATGCTGAGCGCATTTTGCGGGGAGAGCCAGCACACGTGGCAGATTGGGCAGATATTAACGATCAAGAAGTTGCCAGGCGCGCCGGCCAAGCTCCTGGCGAGGTGCGGGCGGAGCTGGAGCGCAACCATGCCCGGCTCATCTCCCTCCTAAGCGAGCTGCAACCAAATCACCCAGCTGCCGCCGACGTGCTGGCCACGGTCGAGGAGGATGCTACCGAGCACATCTACGAGCATTTTGCTGAGATCCGAGCCTGGTGGCAGCGGACTGCCGCACCGTGAGAGCCCTCGATCGCGACCGACCGGTGAATTCACCCAAGTTCCTGGGCGCGCCGCCGAACGGGCGCACACTCGCTCGGCTGATGAGTGGCGCGCGGGAATGTCTCAAGCGGCGCGGCCGAGCGCGGCGCCATCGCACCCACGGGCATGCGACGACGCCTGGAAGCGGCGCCGGCTTGAGCCGGCGTGTCGGTTCGCGCGGGACATCGGCGCCGCGTGGGGATGCCGCAGCTGGCGTGCTCGCTCGCGGCTAGCGAACGCGGCTCTCCTCCGGCGGTTCGGGGCAGGGCTCGACATGCCAGATCGTCTCTGCCCCTCCTGCGAGGGAGACCTCCATCAGGAAGTCGGCCAGGCGCTCGCGCGGCACGTAGTAGCTGTTCTCGTGGGGCGCGTGCAGATCGGGCGTGTCGAGACGCGTCACCACGCGGTAAAAGGGGGGAAGCCGCGCGAGCGCCTCCGCGTACGGCTCCGCATGCCGGTAGTGGTAGCGGCTGCCGCGAATGGTGCTGACCCAATCCACATCGGCCCAGCCGCTCCCGTCCGGGTTGTCTGGGATCCAGAGCATGTCTTGCGACGCCATCTGCCCGCCCTGGTTCGGTTGTGCCGGACCAATGCCAGACATCGCTATGCACTCTCAAGACGGCGGTATGCACCCTCGTAGGTGAGGAGGGGATCGTCCGTGTCCGGGCCAACAACGACCGCGAGGACTTCCCCAACCACGATGACATGATCCCCACCATCGTGCACCGCGCTCACGCGGCAGTCGAATGCCGCGAGCGCACCGCGCAGGAGCGGGCAGCCAGTTGGACCAAGATCATGGGGCACCGAGGAAAAGCGCGGGTCGGGCAGTGGAGCGAGCCCAGCGAAGCGGTCGGCATGGAACTCCTGCGACCGGTCCAGAATTGAGACGGCAAAGACACCCGCCGCAGTCACACGCTTCGTGATCGTCGCCTCACGTTCAAGACAGATCAGCACAAGCGGTGGCTCCAGTGAGACGACGGTGAAGGCGCTCACGGTTGCTCCCCGGTAGCGCACGGCATCGCCATCGCGCTCCACGGTCGTCACGATCGTTACTCCTGAGGCCCAGCGGCGGCGAGCGGCACGCATCGCCTCCGGAGTCGGCGTCGAGTCTGCCGGCGCGCCCCGGCCGAGCGATCGCGCGGCAGCACCGGTGGTGATCCCGCCGTGGCTGCCACTCAGGGGGGCGCTGGGTGGGATACGGCGGCGGGGCAAGCGGCCATCACTCATAGCGGTCTCCAAGCTCATCAATGACCGCTCGCGCATAGCCCACGATGCGCTCAACCATTCGGTCGAGAGCGAGATCGTGGTCCTGGCCAGCCCGCTCCCGGACATGCAGCTCGATATCCGGATGGAGCTGGATGCGCCGCCAGCGATCCTCGGCGGGTCTCGTCTGAATAGCCAGCATCCGCTCGATGTCCTCATCCGTCAGATCGCCCAAGCGCTGCTTGATCTCATCGAGCGGAAGATGCTCGTCCTTGAGCCGCTGAATCATCTTCAGCCGGAGCAAATGGCCAAGATCGTAGGTGGCTTTGGGGCCGCGGCCATGCGCGGGGGGCAAGAGTCCCTCGCTAATGTAATAGCGGATGGTGCGTGCAGGGATACCTGTTTCACGTTCAAGATCAGCCATCGCGTAGCGGTGGGGGTCTGGGATGGGCGGAAGCGAGACCGGGCGTCCCTTCGGTGGAGGCACGCCTCGTCCGGTGGTGATGCGGTCTCGCCCGTCGCGCTCAATCATCACAGTGTCCCTCTGCCCAGCCCGGCTGGCGCAGTACTTGCCACCTCTCCCGCCGCTCGCCCGGAAGCACCCGGGCACTCCCGCGGTGGCAGGTGCATGGCTACAGCGTACCGCGTGTCACATCTGCGTCAAGCGAGGCGATGCCGGGCGACAGGTTGGAGGCGTTGCCGGGTAAGATGTACAACTGTGACAAACAGAAAGGAGCACCACCGATGTGCGCGACCGCATCATCGAACCAACAACAGTCAGAGCAAGATCTGGAAGCTATCGTCTCACAAATCCACGATACGCTTGCTGAAGCTGGCATTCACGTTGCCGTTGAGATTCGCGATGGCACCATCTTCCTCTCAGGAGAGGTGGATTCTGACGAGAACCGGCAAGCGGTGCTTGATGTTGCCACTGCCGTTGCCGAGCCGCTCGGTCTCCAAGTAGATGATGCCCTAGAAATCTTGCCAAGCGAGCCTGACCCAGCGTATGCCAGCGTCGATTCCGCAGACCATGGCGTGTTCGGCTATATCCATCCTGATGTAGACCGTGATCAGGTGCTCGACCCTGGCTTCGAAGACGAGCCCGATTTTGTGGAGGACATCGGCACGAGCGATCCAATGGAGGCGGCTGCCGAGGCCATTCCCTACTTCCCGCCGACTGACCCGGTTGTCCGCCCGTCGCGTGATGAGGAAGATCTTGAAATTCTGGGCGGCTTCGGCGCCACGGCCATGGATGAGGAGATCGGTGGCGCCAGCTTCGAGTATCGCCCGGACGAGGAGATAACGAGCCACGTGCTTGAGGAGCTCAGGCAGGACGCGCTCACGACCGATCTGACGATTGATGTCGTGACACGAAACGGGGTGGTCCACCTCTACGGAGCGGTTCCCACGCTGGAGGACGCCGAGAACGCTGAGGCGGTCGCTGCCCGCGTGCCTGGAGTCAAGGAAGTGCGAGAAGAGCTCGTTATCGAGTCGCTGTTGCGCTCGAGCGAGCCGTAGGCTGGAGTCCGGCAATCAGCGCGAGCCGGATGATCTCGCCTGGATAGGAGATGCGGAGCGCCGGAGAGGCATGAACACGCAAACGCTGGTTTGGTTTGGCATCGCTGGCGGCGCGGCTGTCTTTGCGCTGTCGTTGCTGCATGCGCGCTATATCGCCAAACATCCCCGGGCCGTGCGCTCGCGGGGCAGCTATACCCTCTTTGCCATCTTCATGCTGCTGTTCGCGTTCGGAGCGGCCGTGGCCGGCCTAGCCTCCGCGAGCTGATTTGGCACAACGGCAATGGGGCGCTTGCCACGCATCGTTGGCGTCATTCACTTACCACCCTTGCCGGGAACGGCACGCGGTGGCCCTGCCCGGTCCATGGCGCAGGTGCTTGAGGCTGCCCGGCGCGACGCGAGCGCCTATGCCGAGGGCGGCGTGGATGGCCTGATCGTCGAGAACTTTGGCGATGTGCCGTTCGCCAGGGACCGGGTTGGCGCCGAGATCGTCGCGGCCATGACCCTTGCCGTCGCGGCGGTGCAGGAGGAGACGCGCCTGCCGGTCGGGGTGAATGTCTTGCGCAACGATGTGCTGAGCGCCGTGGCCATCGCGGCCATCGCCGGGGGACAGTTCGTGCGCGCCAACGTCTATGTCGGCGCGGCTGTCACTGACCAAGGGATCATCGAAGGCCGGGCGGAGGAGGTCCAAGCGCTGATCCGGCGCCTGGATGCACCTGTCGAGGTCTGGGCCGACGTCGATGTCAAGCACGCCGCGCCGCTGGCGTCCCGGCCCCTCGGGGAAGTGGCGCAGGATGCCATCGAGCGCGGACTGGCTGGAGCGATCATTGTCACCGGACGGGCCACAGGACAGCCCGCTGAACTAGCCGACCTGCAGACCGTGCGCGACGCTATCCCACGCACGCCGCTCTATGTTGGCAGCGGCGTGACGGCGGAAACGGTGGCTGCCTTGTTGCAGATCGCGGACGGTGTGATCGTGGGCACTGCCGCCAAGGAGGGTGGCATCGTCACGAATCCCGTCTCCGTCGAGCGCGTGCGCGCGATCGTCGCCGCATCCCGCTGCTGAATCATCCCCCCTGGCTAGCGAGTAACGGGAGGGACGACCGCCGTCCCGCGCCAGAGCTCGGTGATGTCCACGGGCGCGTATTGGCGGCGCAAGTCCCAGCCCTCAAGCTCGGAGCGTGGCGGTGATTCGTAGTCGCCGATCTTCGAGTGCGACCAGCCAAACCGGTCGCGCAGCTCAATCAGGTGCTCGGCGTATTTCACCGCCGCCAGCGCTGAGTCAATCACCGGGACGCCAAGCTTGTCCTGCAGCTCGGCGTAAAACCCGCTCGAGGCGGTGCAGCCGAGAATGATGACTTCAGCGCCATCCTCCTCGATCGCCCGGCGGCCCGCCTGTTCAAACCGGCGCGTGGTTTCTGCCTCGTCCGCGTGGTAATCGAGCACTCCCAGGTCCAGCGTGCGGAACGATGCGAGCCGCGACTCCAGCCCGTACGCGCGGATCCGCTCGCGCATCTGCGGGATCCACTTGCGCCGGCCGACAATGACCGAGAACGTCGCTCCCAAGCTGGATGCCAGCAATACCGACGACTCGCACGGCGCGGTCACGACGAGCCGCCTGGTCATTTCTCGCCCCTCGTGCAGACCGAAATCGTAGAAGCAGCCGATGACCGCGGCATCGTAGCCCCGCTCTTCCGCTTCGATGATGGAATGCACCAGATCGGGTAAGGTCAGCGCCTCATAATAGTGATATTCCACATGGCGCGGTCCCCGCCCAAACCCGACCGCATCCAGAGCGTTGCCTGGCCGGACGGCCTCCTCCAACCCGCGCTCGATCGTTAGGGTATCAATCCGGATCGGCGAGATGTAGAGGATACGGCTCATGGTTGCTGCCTCCCTTAGCGGATGCCCCCGGTCGCATCATTCGCGTACCTTCGCCTCCCGCCCGTAGATAAAGAGCATGATCAAGACGATCAGGCCAAAGAGGATCTGCTGATCAGCCTGGCTTCTGTTTTCGATCGAGAGCACGTTTTGCAGCAGGGTAATGATGATCGCGCCCGCGATCGTGCCAACATACCCGCCAGAGCCGCCAAGAATGGAGGTGCCACCAACCACCACCGCTGCGATGGATGGAAGCACGTAGGCATCGCCCATGCGGATGTAGCTCTGGTTCGAGTACCCGGTCAAGAGGAGACCGGTGATACCAGCAAACAAGCCTGCCGCTGTGTAGGAAACGATCAGTACACGGCGGACCGGCACACCGGAGAGATAGGAGGCGCGCGGATTATTGCCGATGGCGTAGAGGCGCCGGCCATAGACCGTGCGCTTGAGGACGAAGATTAGCACGGCGCTGACCACAGCCCAGAGGAGCACGGCCCAGGGAATGCCTGCCACCCGGCCGGTCGCGAGCTTCAGGATGACGTTGGGCGCCGTGCCTTGCGGCGTGCCTTTCGTGTAATAGAGTGTGAGCCCAAGCAGGACCGCGTTCATGCCCAGCGTCATCACCAGTGGCGGGATGCGCAGGTACGCGATGCCTAGCCCGTTGACGAATCCAACCACGCAGGCGCTGAGCAGCGCCAGAAAGATAGCCCAGGTCACGCGGCTGGCGCTCATGTCAGTCTTCGTCAATTGGGTCATCAGGATAGCCGAGAAGTTCAGGTTCCAGGCGATGGAGAGATCAATGCCACCCGTCAGGATGAGGATCGTTTGCGCCGCCGCTGCCATCCCAAGGAACGAGGCGAGGACAAGCTGATTCCGCAGGTTGTCGAAGCTGACGAAGCCGGGATGGCGCACGGCGGTGACAAGGATGATCACGAGGATCAGACCATACGCAACGACTAGCGGGCGGTATTGCTCGGCGGTGAGCGCGCGTAGACGTGTGGAGCGTGCCCACGTCGTTGCGGGCACGCTTGCACGCCTGGTGATCTCGATCGTCTCCCGGGCTTCTCCGCTCTCTCCTACCGACGCCATGGTTGGTGCCTTCCCGCCTGTCTACCCAAACCAATACGATCGTGCTGCCATCGCTGGCGTTCCTGGCTCACAACCGGTCAAGCCGGTTGCGCATGCGGAGCACGCCCACGGCCCCGAGCGCCACGGCCGCGAGGAGAATCGAGCCTTTGTAGAGATCTTGGGAGAGCGGGCGTGAGCGATAAAAATCGAAGAAATAGAGCACGCTTGGAATGATCGACAGCACATAGGCGCCGGCGATCGTGCCAATGAACGATCCAGCGCCGCCCGCGAGGCTCGCCCCACCGAGCACGACCGCAGCGATCGAGTTCAAGGTGTAGACAAGGCCGGCATTGGCATCGCCGGAAGCGGTCTGGGCGGTGAGGAAGAGTCCGGCGCAGGCGCTGGCGATCCCCGCGAGAGTGTACGCCCAAATCTTGGTCTGCACCACATTGACGCCGGACATATAGGCGGCACCCTGGCTGCTGCCGATCGCGATGATGCGGTTACTGAGGCGCGTGCGCTTGAAGAGTGCCCAAATCACCACCAGGATTAGGAGCAGCACCAGGGCCGTTGGAAGCTTGCCCCATAAGAGACCCGTCACTTGGTCGGCCCGGTTGAATGGCACATACCCACCGGGGCGGGGCCGCACATGGAGAGCGATGCCAGCGTAGATGTAGCCGGTGGCGAGCGTGACGATGATCGGCTGGAGCCGCCCGTACGCAATGATCAGCCCGTTGGCCAGCCCACCAGCAGCGCCGACGAGCAGCGCAACGATCACCCCGAGGGCCAGCCGCTCGTCCGGTGCGTCCTTGCGGCCCATAGTGGCGACGATGCTGTTCGAAAGGCTCACCATCGGGCCGACGGAAAGGTCGATACCACCGGTCAGGACGACCACCGTTTGACCGAAGCTTGCGATCGTCAGGGTCATGCCCTGGTTGGCGAGCGATTGCCATTCCCGCTCGGTGAAGCGCGGCGCCTTTTGCTGATACATCACCAGCAGAGCGAGGAGAATCACGTACGCGAGCAGCATGCGCGCGCCGCGCAGGAGCAATGGGCGGCGCGGATGATGCGTTTGCATGGGCGAGGGAGCAGCGGTTGCGACCATGATCGGACTCCTCAGACCACGGTTACCATGAAGGTGCTCATGCCGCTGGCTCCGCGAGCGCCTGGGGCGCGCCGCTCATCCCAAGCGAGGCAGCGATGAGCGCCTCTTTCGTCAAATCCGCGCCCGCAAGCTCGCGCACAACTGTGCCCTCGAACATCACCAGCGCGCGGTCGCACAACCCGATGATCTCAGCCAGATCGGTCGAGAAGAAGAGGAGCGCCTGCCCCTCGGCGGCAAGGTCGCGCATGAGCCGGTAAATCTCTTGCTTGGTCGCAACGTCGATTCCCCGTGTCGGGTCGTACATGAGATAGATGCGCGCATCGGTGGTCAACCATTTGGCAATGGCGGTCTTCTGCTGATTGCCGCCGCTCAAATAGCGGACGGGTGTATCCATGCTCGCGGTCTTGATGGCGAGCCGGTCAATCATCTGGCGCGTCGTTTCCCGCTCTGCATCGCGCCGCACCACCCCAGCGTTGGCTAGCTCGGGCAGAACGGGGAGCGTGATGTTCTCGCGCACTGAAAGGGGCAGAATCAATCCCTGCGTTTTCCGGTCCTCGGGGATGAGCGCAAGCCCCGCCCGCATCGCCGCGGCAGGGCTGCCAAGGGGAAGGGAATGGCTTTTCACCCGCACCGACCCAGTCACACCCGCGTAGACCCCGAAGAGTGCCAGCAGGAGATCGCCCTGCCCTTGACCTTCCAGGCCGGAGAGCCCAAGAATCTCTCCCTGATGTAGCGTCAGAGAAATGTTCCGCAATGTCTGTTCCCAGCTCAGGTTCTCCACCTGGAGCACAGGTGGCGCTGAGGTGATGGGAGGTTTGGGTGGGAAGACCTCTTCAAGCTGGCGGCCAACCATCAGCCGGACGATCTCTTCCTGTCCGGCCTCCGCGACGTTGACGGTTGCCACGTCCTTGCCGTCGCGGAAGATCGTCGCCCGGTCACACAAAGCGCGCACTTCTTCCATCCGGTGTGAGATGAAGACAATGGCCATACCTTGCTGCCGCAAGTCGCGCAGGGCCGCGAAAACGCGCTCAACCTCCTGGGCACCGAGGGCCGATGTCGCTTCATCAAGGATCAGCACGTCCGGCCGGCGGCCGATCGCCTTGGCGATCTCGACAAGCTGTCGCTCTGCCAAGGGGAGATCACGCACGATCGCTCCAGGATCAATCGGGGGGAAGCGCAGGCTTTCCAGCAGTATGCGCGCGGCGCGTTCCATGCCGCGGCGATCCATCAACCCGAAGCGGCGTGGCTCACGGCCCATGAAGAGATTTTCCGCCACAGTCAAATCGGGTATCAGCGAGAGTTCTTGAAACACCGGCACGATACCCGCGGCTGCGGCCGCGGCGGGATCGGCAAACCGGACCTGCCGTCCTTTGAGTGTGATCGTCCCAGCATCAGCAGGCTGGACTCCGCAGAGCACTTTGACCATCGTGCTCTTGCCAGCGCCGTTGCCGCCGAGCAAGGCATGAATCTCGCCCGCTTCACACGAGAATGAGGCGCCGTCGAGCGCGACGACGCCGCCAAAGCGTTTGGTGATGCCTTCTGCGGCAAGAATGGGCATCGTCGACAATCCTACTGCCTGCGCGCCAGCATGCTCCGATGAGGAGCCGGACGTCTGAGCGACGACCCGGCTCCTGCCATCATGGGCGTTGTCGCACGGCGCGATGCCGGTCGCCAAAGGCTTCCTGCGCGATTAGCTCTGCGGCGCGATTTCCTCGTAGGTGAAGGAGACACCGCACTGCTCAATGTTAATCGGTGTGAAGAAATTATCCGGTGCATCCGGGAACACATTCACCCCGGGCACCAGATCCTCGGTCTTGGCCTCTGGGAGCGGCACCGAAATCGCCGATGGCACCTCGATGCCTTGGAGCAGATCGAGCGCGACGCGGATCGAGACGCAAACCAGGCCCGGCGATTGCCCGATTGAATATCCCTTGAATTGATCCTTGTATTGCAGCATCTGCTTGCGGAAACCGTTCTCGGCCTCACCCGCGATCGGCACCAGCGGCCGGCCGGCGGCCAGGAAGGCCCGCACCACGCCGTCCGTTCCGCCCTGGCACCAGACGCCAGCGATGTCGGGATGAGCCGCGAGCGCGTTGGCTGTCACCGTCTGCGCGGTGCCCGGATCCCACTTGCCGACGACCTTCACCGTCGTGATCTCCGGGTATTTGCTGAAAACGTCGTCGCCTCCCTTGGTCCGGTCCGTATCGACGCTGGTACCCTGAACGCCGAGGACCATCAGCACCTTGCCCTTGCCGCCGATCTGCTCGACCAGCCACTCGGCCCAGCGCTTGCCCATCTCATACTGATCTTCATTGACAAAGACGATCTCTTCGGAGTTGACGATGTTATCGAAGGCAACGACGACGATCCCCTGTTGCCGCGCCTTGTTGACCGTCGGAACCAGCGCATCTGGGTTGATCGCATTGATGATGATGGCCTGGGCGCCAGCAGCGATCTGGTTCTCTGTCTGCGCGATCTGTGCCGCCACATCCTCACCGGAGGATGCGACCTGCCAGTCCTTGATCAGGGGCGCGATGTCCGGCCGCTTGACGAAGACGTTGGCCATGTTGATCATTTGGGTACGCCAGACGTTGCCGATATACGAATTGGAGAGCGCCAGGCTGTACGGAGGATCGGCAACCTTCTCGTACTTGACCATCTTGGCGTTCGGGAACGGCTGGTAGCAGGCCGCGCGGTCAAATGGGGTGGGAGTTGCTTCCTGGGCGCCAACCCGGTCAATCAGATAGCGTCCCCCACCGGCGGCCGTCACGGTCAGCGCACCGGCCCCAAGAATTGAGATGCGCATGGCCTCACGGCGTGTCATCCTCCGACGAATCACATCATCCATGACATCCCCCTTGCTCGTCGTCGGGCGGGTTGCGGCTGAGCGCCACCCCGCGTGGGCCGCCGCGCCCGCCAGCCAATCTGGACCTTTGAGCGGAGGGATGCTAGCAAGCCACCTGTGATCTGTCAACGGGTCTGCAAATGGCGCCGGTCGAATGCCTGCAAGGGGCGAGGTACTGCACATTGCCTATCTGTGCGTACTCAGCCTGTGCGGCCATGGCGCTTCGCGCACCTGACACCATCGCCGCTGGTGCGTCGTTCTTTGGGTGGGGCGTATTGTTTGCCAGGCTGTGCGCGAGAGCCAAGGGAGAAAGCGAGGGACGCATGGATGCACGAGAGCGGGAAGACCTCATTGCGCGGTACGAGGCTGGACCAGCCGAGGTGGCGGCCGCGTTGGATGGAATCACCAGCGCAGAACTCGATGCGCGGCCGGCGCCTGGTGAGTGGTCCGTGCGTGAGGTGATCCATCGTGAGCAGTACGTACTTTCTCCCCCTGTACACAGAGTGGTCCGTGCGTGAGGTGATCCATCACCTGGCCGACAGCGAGATGGAAGGCGCGCTGCGCGTGCGCCGCTTGCTGGCGGAGCATCGCCCGGCGCTTGCCGGCTATGACCAAGAAGCGTTTGCCCGCCGTCTTTGGTATGACAACCGGCCAATCACCGCCGCACTCGCTGCGATCACGGCAGCGCGGGAGACGACCGTCGAGATCTTGCGGCGCTTGACGCCGGAAGACTGGCAGCGCGAAGGCACGCACTCAGAATCTGGCCGGTTCACCATCGAGGTTTGGCTCCGCCTCTATGCGGCTCATGCTCACGAGCACGCAGCGCAGATCCGCCGTGCTAGGAGCGTACTGGCTCACGATTGACAACACCCGTCCGCGCCACCTCCTCAGGAGCGCCCCATGGCCCTCAGTGTTTCCTACGACCGATTCCACTCGCTTCCAGCACCGCTCACGCCCTTGGTGGGCCGCGAGGAAGAGCTAGGCGCGCTTGTCAGCCTCCTCACGTCAGGAGAGAGCCGGCTCATCACCGTGACCGGGCCAGGCGGAGTTGGCAAAACGCGCCTCGCACTGCGGGCCGGTGCGGAACTCAGCGACGTGTTTGCTGGCGGCGTGCTGTTCGTTGATCTCTCACCGCTGCGGGAGCCAGAGCTCGTGCCCCCAACGATCGGGCAGGCGCTGGGACTTCGCCAGGTGGCTGAGCAATCGGCACTGGAGCAGATCACCGATGCGCTGGCCGGTCGAGATATGCTGCTCATCCTTGACAACATGGAGCAGGTCGTCGATGCGGCAGCGGACCTGGCGGCGCTGCTCGCGCTGCTCCCCACGCTGACCGTGCTGGTGACAAGCCGGGAGGTGCTCCGCCTCAGTGCCGAGCGCGAATTTCCCCTGGCTCCACTCCGCCTGCCACCGGAGGGACGCCGGCCTGCGCTTGCCGACCTTGCTCGCAACGCGGCGGTGGCGCTCTTCATCTCGCGTTCGCAGGCGGTCAACCCTACCTTCGCGCTGACAGAGGAGAATATGACCACGGTCGCGCAGATCGTGCGCCGGCTCGACGGCCTGCCGCTGGCGATCGAGCTTGCCGCCGCTCGGAGCAAGGTGCTGTCTCCTCCGGCGCTGCTGGCGCGCCTCGACCACCGTCTGCATTTGCTGACCGGTGGAGCGCGCGATCAGCCCTCGCGGCTGCGCACGCTCCGCGACGCGGTCGCTTGGAGCTACGATCTCTTGCCCCAGAGCGAGCAAATGCTTTTTCGCCGGCTTGCGGTTTTCGCCGGCGGCTTCACGCTGGATGCCGCGGAGACCGTCGCTGGACGGGAGACACCGGCCGTTCTCGATGGGATCGCCTCACTTGTTGATAAGAGCCTCATCCGGAGACTCGATAGTGGCGACGACGCTGAGGTCCGGTTGGGGATGCTGGAAACCGTGCTAGCCTATGCGCGCGAGTGCCTTGCGGCCAGCGGCGACGAACCGGATGCTCGGAAGCGTCATGCGGAGTGGGCCTGCGCGCTCGTCGAGACCGCTGAGCCACATCTGGTCGGACCTGATCAGGACCAGTGGCTCGATCGCCTCGATGCCGAGCGGGACAATTTGCGCGCGGCGCTTGGCTGGGCATGCGAGAGCGGAGAAGCCGAGCTTGCCCAGCGCCTTGCCGGCGGGCTCTGGCGCTTTTGGGTGACCCGTGGCTATCTCATTGAGGGAGATGCCTGGACTACTCGCGCGTTTTCCCTTCTTAGGCCGGTTTCGCCGCTTGTGCATGCCAAAGCTCTCCACCACTTGGGCAACCTGGCCCTCGACCTCGGGGATTACGATCGGGCGGAGCAGGCGTACCAGGCAGGACTCACGATTCGGCGCGCGTCTGGCACGGCCGCGGAGGTGGCCACCTCGCTCAATGGTCTGGGTCTTGTGGCCTTCTACCAGTCAGACTATCCGCGTGCCCGGCACCTGCATGAGGAGAGCCTCGCATTGCGACGGCAGGCCGGTGACCAGCAGGGATTGGGCAACTCCCTGACGAATCTCGGCAACGTCGCCAATGCCGAAGGAGACTATGCGCAGGCGGTGTCGCTGCATGAGGAGGCGCTGGCGATCCGGCGCGCGATGGGCGACACGGGAGCAGTCGCCTACTCGCTGTTCAACCTTGGCGACGTCGCTCGCCATCGAGGCGACCTCCAGGAGGCGCGGCGGCTATTCACCGAGAGCTTGGCTCTGTTCCGGGAAGTGGGCGGCAAGCTTGGAGTCGGCTATGCCCTGGACAATCTCGCGCGTGTTGCGTACCGGCAGGGGGAGCATGTGCAGGCTGCCAGGTTATTAGGCGAAGCGCTGGCGCTACGGCAGGAGCTTGGGGACAAGCGCGGACTAGTGGAGTGCCTGGAGGCCCTTGCGCCCGTTGCCGCGGCGCCAGGACAGCCAGAGACCGGAGCGCGGCTCTTTGGCGCAGTTGATCGCGTGCGCCACGAGATTCAGGCGCCACTCCCGCCGGCCGAAAGCGACGCGCACGCTCACGAGGTGGAATCCCTCCGCCGCCGCCTTGGCGCGACAGCGTTCGATGCGGCTTGGGAATCCGGCCGGTCGTGGTCCTTGCATGACGCCGTTATGACCGGGATCGGATGAGCTGCGCAGCAGCATTCGACCGTCCCCGCTCTTCCTCGGACGCCGCACCCGAGTCCTGCAGAGCGCTTCGGATTGACCGAGCGGGAGCGTGAGGTACTCCAGCTCGTCGCGGCTGGGTACTCTGACCGGGAGATTGCCAATGCGCTGTTCATTAGCTCGCGCACCGTCGGTGTGCACGTCTCCCGAGTCCTTGCCAAGCTCGGCGTTCCATCGCGCGCGGCAGCAACAGCCCTCGCCATGCGGCACCGGCTGGTGTGAGCCGGCGGGTGCCGAGCAGGAGACTGGGGCAGCGAGCGACCACGAGCGAAGAGGGCGCAGCACCCTCCCGCGAACCTAAGGTATCGTCATTTATCGGTGAGCGGCGACAGGTTGCTCCGGCCAGATGTAGCGGTCTGGCATGCGGTTGGCGAGCGACGGCACCTGGCGGCGGATGTTGCGCAGCAGTGAGCGGTCGAGCGTGGCGCTGATGACCGTCTCGGCGTCTGGCGCGGTGGCCAGGGTAATTCCCCAGGGATCGACGATCATTGATCGCCCGTAGCACCATTTTCCAGACGAATCCGGTCCCATTTGTGCTGGAGCGACCATAAACACAGTGTTCTCAATTGCCCGGGCGCGGATAAGCGTGTCCCAGTGATCTTTGCCGGTCATGAGGGTAAAAGCGGCAGGCAAGACGATCACCTCTGCTCCGCGCAAGGCAAGGATGCGAAAGAGCTCGGGGAAGCGCAGGTCGTAGCAAATTGCGAGCCCAACGCGGATGCCATCAATGTCAACGGTGACGATCTCATCCCCCGGCTGGACGGTGGCGGATTCTTCGTAGGTGGCGACACCCTCCAGCACGACATCAAACATGTGGATCTTGCTGTATTTTGCGAGGATCGCGCCATCTGGGCCAAGCACGACCGTGGTGTTAAAGACTTTGGGCACGCCAGGACGGATTTCATACATGCTGCCGCAGTGCAAGTAGATCCCATGCCGGCGGGCGCACTCCGCCAGGAGCTCGGTGGTCGGACCGGGGATGGGTTCCGCGTTTGCCCGGTTTTCCCCCGGGTCGCCAAGATACGTCCAGATCTCTGGCAATGCGACGAGCCGCGCACCAGTCCTCGCAGCGCGATCGATAAGCTCAAGCGCCGTCTGGATATTTGCCGCCTTATCATCGCGGGAGTTCATTTGCACCGCGGCGACACGAAATAGGTCATCTACCGATCCGGTCGGGTAATGCATCACGATCCACCTCGCTGACAGTGGGGTCCATTCGCCTGGAGCAGCATCATACCATGAGCGTATTCCCGTCTTGACGCTCATATTCCCTTTCCGCTATGCCTGGCCGTCACGTATCCTTTTGACGGCGTTGTCGCCTGCACGGGTCGCGCCTGCTGGGGAAGGCGCCGCTCGCCAACCCGATGCACTGGCTTGCCTGCCTCAACGATGTGCACCACCATGCTGGGCGTGACCGTGGTGGGGTTATCCCGGAAGATCACCCTGCCTCAGGCGCAGGAATCGTGAAAAGGAGTGACATGATGGAACGGATGGTGGCCTCCCATTTGGCAACGTTGCCGCGGGGTGCGCTGCGCGACTGGTTTGCAGGCAATCTCGCTTCGGCCATGCGCGAGCGTGGCTACAACGTGATTGAGCCCAACGAAGCAACCGACGAGGGAGGCATCGTGCTGCATCCCGTCGATCTGGAAAAGCCAACATCCGTGCGCCGCAAAAACCGCGCTGTGTTTGTCGTCGGCATCGGTGAGGATGATCGCTACCCGGAAGAACCGCTCAAGACCGGCTACCCGTTGTTGCTGCGCACGCTCGCTAATCTCTTCATCCTCATGGTTCGAGAAGGGAAGAGCGGCCATCCCGAAGCCTTCTTTTTCACCCTGGAGCAGGGATCCTACTCCGTTCCGCACCTGGGGGACGATCCTGCCTTCTTTGAGGCGATCTTAGAGCGGCTGGCCCCACTGGCAACGTCGCAGCTCATTATTGACAACATCTTTGTCCCGGATCTCGAGCCTGAGCTGTGGAACGGCGACGAGATTACCGCTTCTATCACCCGCGCCGGCAAGAAACTCGATGAGCTCGATCTTCTCCCGTCGCCATTCCCCCTCGAGGAATATCTCTCACCCGAGGATTTCCGCCATGTCCGCGCCATGTTCAACATCGGTGGACTTTCCTATGGCAATCTCAGCGCGCGCAAGGACGAGAAGCGCTTCTGGATGAGCGCGAGCGGCGTTGATAAGAGTCATCTCGTCGAGATCGGGACCGAAATTCTGCTGGTCACGGACTACCTCCCCGAGAAGAAGGCGATGCAACTGAGCGTGCCGCCCCATGTCAAGCCGCGCCGCGTCTCGGTGGATGCTATCGAGCATTACATGATCTACCGGGAGCATCCGCAGGTCGGAGCGATTCTCCACGTCCATGCGTGGATGGAAGGCATTCCCTCGACACACGTCAACTTCCCGTGCGGCACCTACGAGCTTGCCTCGGCAGTCGCGGAGCTGGTCCGCCGCTCTCCCGATCCTGGCCATGCCGTCATCGGCCTCAAGAACCACGGGCTGACGATCACTGGTGAAAGCCTCGATGAGATCTTCCAGCGGATCGAGGGAAAGATTCTCCGGCAGGTGCCGATGACGTAATACCGGGCGTCGTGGATTCAATCGCCGGTAGCTTTTCGGGGCAGGGACGCGTTGTGCACTATGCCGGTCGGCAGACGAATCGCGCTCCATCCATCCCTGACGGCTCATGCCTAACCGCTGGCTGCTGACGGCGACCGGCGTAGAGGGAGCGGCAACGTGAAGGCTCTCCAATACCGCTTTTCCATCCCGAATTATCTGGCTGCACGCGCGGCTGACCGGCTGCCGTTGCCACTCCTCGACTCAGGCCGCATCCCCGGCCTCAGCGAAATTACCCTCTCTTCCCGGCCGCTGCCCGGCCCGGATTGGCTTCGGCTTCGCCCGCGCTTGTGCGGTGTGTGCGGCAGCGATATCTCTATGCTCCTCAATCGCAGCAGCCCAGCCCTGTCGCCATTTGTCTCGTTCCCGGTCGTTCCCGGCCACGAAGTCGTGGCTGACGTCGTGGAGACCGGGTCGCAGGTGGGCGATGTCGTCCCTGGCCAGCGCGTGGTTGTGAATCCGCTCATCTCCTGCGTCATGCGCGGTCTGCCCCCGTGCCGATGGTGCGCGACTGGGGAGCCAGGATTGTGCACCTCGTCGGCCGAAGGATCATTGGCGCCTGGGATGTTGATCGGCTTTTGCCGCGATTTGCCTGGCGGGTGGGGGCAGGAGATGATTGTGCACCGGCAGCAGGTGTTTCCGGTTCCGGACGCCATTCCCGACCGGGTCGCCGTGTTGATTGAGCCGCTGAGCGTGGCCCTGCATGCCGTGCTGAAGGCGCCACCGCCGCCAGAGAGTCATGTGCTCATTATCGGCGCGGGCTCGATCGGGCTGCTGGTGCTGGCCGCGCTGCGCCTGCTTGGCCACACGTGCCACGTCACCGTGCTGGCGCGACACCCCATCCAAGAGGCCATCGCCACACGGCTTGGCGCAAGCGTCGTGCTGCGTGGCCAGGGCGCCGGCGAAGCAGCCACGCGGATCGTGGGGGCCAAGCGCTACAAGCCGATCAAGGGGAGACCCGTCTATGCCGGCGGCTTCGACTGGGTCTTCGATTGCGTCGGCTCGAAGCGTAGTGTCGAGGACAGCCTCCGCGTTGCTGGCCCGCGTGGGAAGGTGGTGCTGGTGGGGTGCGCGGGGGAACTTGCCCACCTGGATCTCTCGTTCATCTGGGCGCGCGAGCTCGATATCACCGGCTCGTACGTCTATGGACGGGAATCCTCGCTGCCAGGGTGCCCACACACCTTCGAGGTAGCGATGCGCTTGCTTGCCGAGCGGCCCGACGCTCCCCTTGGCGATCTGGTAACGCACACGATTCCGCTCCCACGCTGGCGAGAAGCGATGCAGGTCAGCTTGCAACGCGGGCACCATCAAGCCGTCAAGGTCGTCTTCGACTGCCAAGCACCCGAGTGATTGGCTCAGGGTGATGGTTCAGAATGAGCCTTTCTGCAGTGAACGCTTGACAGGATGGGCACGCGTTCTACACTCGCCAGGCGATATGATGGTCAAATGCTGGCGCGCTGAAGCTGGGCACGCAGGCGGCGACAGACAGTGATGCTGGGCTCGCAACGAGTGGCTTCCTATGGGGATGGGGGAGCGGCATGACGTCACGAATCAGTGCTACGGAAATGGACAACGATCTTCGCGCGATCGAGGAGCAAGCGCGGCCGTTTCGGGCTCTTTACGATCACTGGGAGCGCACCCAATGGTCCGTCAGCGCCATCGACTTTTCAACGGACGCCGCGAGCTTTCGCGCGCTGGACGACGAGCGAAGGACGGCGTTGATCTGGCTCTTTGCCCATCGCTTCCACGCGGAGTTCAGCGTTGCGCACACCTTGGCGCCTTTCCTTCTCGCAGCGCCGACGTATGAGATGCAACTGGTGCTGGCAACACAGGTCGCCGATGAATACCGGCACATGCAATGCGTGCTGCGCGTGTATGAGGACGTCTTCGGTGTCCGTGGAGGCATCCAGGCAGTCCGGAAGATCGCTGACGAGCATCTGGATCCTGTTGCCGCGTTCTTCTACGAGCGGTTCGAATCGGTCGTTGGCCGGCTGCATCACGAACGGGACGAGGACACGTTGCTACTGGCAGTGATGGCCTATCACTTGATTGCGGAGGGCGTGGTTGCTCGGACAGCACAGAACCTGGCTGGCGACCACTACGCCAGTTTTGGCAACTTCCCCGGTCTTATCGAAGGGCAACGACTTGTCGCGCGCGATGAGGCGCGGCACATCGGCATCGGCGTCAGCTACGCCCGCCAGCGCATGCTGGATGATCCGGAGCGAGCGAGAGCCGTCATCTCCCGCGGATTAGAGGAATACGCCGCGGTTGCTGCCGAAGGGCTGAAGATGGTCAGCGCCGATCTCGACGCGACCGTCCGCCGTGGTTATGGTGTCTCCGGTGCCGATTTCTACGCAGAGATGATGCGCCTGATGGAAGTGCGCCTGCGCTCGATCGGTTATCTGGACGAGTCAACCGCGTGATGGACGACCGCGCTGATCCCCAAGGCCTTCTCCCGGTGGTGGAGACGGGGATCAGCGCCTTTTCTGGGCTACGTTGCCGGGGTGCCAGTCGGAGCCGCGGTGGGCGACGGTGATGGCGTGGGCGAGGGTGTCGGTGTGGCGCCGCTCTCGATCACGAGCAGGAACTCACCGGCCGCCCAACCTGGACCGAACGTGTCGTTCTCAACCTGGAACCAGGTATAGCCATCAGCCTGCTCCGGGCCATCCGTCACCTCAAGCTCAGTCCCCTCTGGCATCACATCAAGGATCTCCGCGTCCAAGCCAGGCTCTGCCCGCAGCCGGAGCGATCCATCAATGACCTGAACCGTGTCACCCACGGCAATCAGATCGGCCGGGTTGGCGAGGAATGTGCCAGCGACCCATCCGTTACCCTCGTCAGTCTCGACCTCGTACCAGTCGTAGCCATCCGCTTGCTCTGGGCCGCTGATCACCGTGACGAGCGCCTGGGAGGGAAGCTGCGCCAGGATCTCATCGCTCAAGCTCGGGCCAGCGCGCAGGTTGAGGAGATCAGTATTGACGACGAGCACCGAGCCGGCAGGGAAGGTCTCCGGCGCCTCGCTGACGAGCGCAAGAAAACCAGCCGCCACCCAGCCTTCGCCGAACCCGGTCGCGTCCACCTGATACCAGGGAATACCGTCCGCGGTGACGGGGCCGTCCAGGATCGTCGCCGTGGTGCCGAGTGGCATCATATCGAGGATCTCACTCGTCAGTCCGGCAGCGTTCCGCAAATTGAGCGCCTCCGTGGCCACCTCAACCTGATCGCCGGCGGTAAAGCCTGGATCGATCGCCGCGGCCAGGGTCAGGAACTCACCGGCTACCCAGCCAGTGCGATCGTCCACGGAGACTTCGTACCAAGTAAGATCATCAGCATCGCTGGGGCCATCGGAGATGGTGGCTACCGTGCTGTCTGGGAGCGTTTCGAGAACGGTCGTGTCGAGTCCCGGCGCAGCACGGAGATTGAGGCCGTCTCCATCGGCAGTCACAACGACCGTGTCACCAACGGTGAATGTGGCCGTCTGTGCCATCGTCGAGGCCGGCGTGATGGCGATGCCCAGTCCCCCGGCGATGATGAGAACGACCACCGCCAGGGAACCAAGCATTCGCCACGAGTGAGGCCGTCTCTGGCTACGTCGTTGATTCATAGCCGTTCCCCCTCCATCGAGCCGCGTCTTCGGAAACGCACGCCCTCGTGCGATGCGTTTCCTCACGGCGTCCGCGCATTCCCCACTTCGCGCGAGGCACTGCCATTACTGCAAGAATCGCGCCCAAGCGCACTCTGGCGAGGTAGCATAGGTGACGAAAGGAGCAAAAGATCCTCGCCTTATTGACCATACTACCTGAATATTCTCCCAAATACCATCACCGAAGAGTTGTGCCCACAAGTCACCGGTTGAATTTCCATCACAACAATGCGCTCCCGGTACGTGGCAGAGGTCCGGGATAGCGGAAACCCATCGCGGGACAAGAGCATCGCTGGCGAGTATCCTGCCGATCAAAAGGAGCCACTCCGCTGGACCGCGGGGCACAAAGGCGACGAAGAGAAAGGAGCAGAGGGTGACGGAGGCGAAGCCGGCTGACAACAGGTGCGTACTGGTGCCACTCGATGGCTCGCCGCTCGCGGAGCAGGCCATCCCGTACGCGCAGGCGGTCGCCGGGCAGGATGGGAAGCTGGTGTTCGTGCATGTGCTGCCTGAGCCCGAGCCGATTTACGGACTCTTGGGCGACACCTTGGTGCCCGCCGACGAGGTGTTGCGGCTCGAAGAGGAATCAGCCAAGCAGATGCTGCGCGACACGGTTGAGCGCTGGCGGCCGGTGCTGACGACCGATCCAGAGATCGAGCTTGTGCCTGGTGATCCCGCCGCGGCGATTCTTGCCGCCGCCGAGCGCCACCATTGCCAGATCATTGCGATGGCCAGCCACGGGCGAGGAGCCGTCGGCCGGTTAGCATTTGGCAGCGTTGCGGACCGTGTGGCGCGCACCGCGACCCTTCCCGTGCTCATCATTCGACCGCACGTTGCCACGCCGGAGATTGCCCCAGTCACCATCTTGCGCATCGTCGTCCCACACGATGGCTCGCCGCTCGCTGATGAGGCGTTGCCAGTGGCCGCGGAGCTGGCCAAGCGGTTACACGTACCCATCTTGGTGATTCGCGCGGTCAACCCGGCGGCGGCGCTGCTCCCAGCGCCGGTGGCTGGCGGGCCATATCCCGCGGAAATCTATCAGGAGCTTGAAGAGGAGATGGTCGCGGAGGCGCAAGCGAGCCTGGGTGAGGCTGCGCGGCGTCTCGAAACCATGGGGGTTCAGGTGACCACGGCCGTTGTGGAAGGACCGCCGGTGGTAGCCATCGAAGGGGCGCTAGCCGATGGAGACATTATCGTCATGACCAGTCACGGGCGGTCGGGCATCGCACGGTGGGTCTTGGGGAGCGTCGCAGAGAAACTGATCCGGTCGGGACCGGCCCCGGTCGTGCTCGTGCCAGCCTCTGTGCGCGGGACACCGCGCGCGGCCGGCGCAAGCAGCGAGGAGTAGCCAAGCATCGCACATGCCAGAGGGGAGGCTCCGATGAGGTTCGAGCGTCTGCTGGTTCCCCTGGACGGCTCAGAAGCGGCTCATGTTGCTCTCGATTATGCCGCGCTCATTCCCAGCCGCGTCGTGATCTTGCTGTCGGTCATTCCCGATGGCATGGCTGAGCTTGTGTCGTGGGGAGACGAGCGACGCGAGGAGTGGCGCGCTGCCGTCCTTGCTCGCGTTACTGCGTATCTCGACGAGGCCGCGGCGACGCTGGAGCGCCAGGGACGAGAGATCGAAACGCGAGTCGGCTGGGGCGATCCGGCCGAGCACATCCTCGCCGCCGCAGTAGAGGCCGACCTGATTATCATGACGACGCACGGCCGCGGCGCAGGGGAGCGTATCCTCTTCGGGAGTGTGGCCGACCGGGTTGTGCGGCATGCACCTATCCCCGTGCTGATGGTTAGAGGGGGCGAGCGTCCGGTCAAGGAGGCACCGGTCAGCCGGCTCATTGTCCCTTTGGATGGCTCGCCACTTGCCGAGCAGGCGCTGCCGGTGGCGATGGACCTGGCAGACGATCTTGGCGTGCGCATCCATCTTGTGCGCACGCTGGAGACCGAGAAATTGCGCTCGGTGATCCGGCTCAGCCCCTCGGCAGCCGCATCGTACGCTGCCTCGGTTTCCTCGCTGCGCACCGTCGCCACGGCGTATCTGGAGGAGCAAGCAAAGCGCGTGCGGAGCCGGGATATCCCCGTCTCGATCCAGGTCGTCGAGGGCTCTCCCGCAGAAGAGCTCTGCCACCTGGCGCGGCCGGGTGACATCATCGTGATGACTACGCGAGGCCGGGGAGGCTTGCAACGCTGGCTGCTGGGGAGCGTGACCGAGCGCGTCGTGCGGGAGGCCCCCGTGCCAGTCTTGGTCGTGCGAGCGAGCCACGTGCCCTAATCGCAGTCGCCAGGATGCATTCGGATGGTGCGGAGCGCATGCCAGCTTGCCTGCTCGGTATCCTTCGCACAGGATGCGCGGCGCGCTGCTCGCGCGAGCCGTAGCGATGCCCGGATGCCGCCAGCATGGAGCCGGAAGCGTTGCCCAAGGAGCGAGGAACCGTGCGACTCATCAAGGTTGGCGTTGCCAGCGTCAATACCACTGTCGGAGCCGTCACTGCCAATGTTGACCGGGCGCTCCGCATTGCCCGGGAGATGGGCGCCGAGGGAGTGACGGTAGGCGTTTTCCCAGAGCAGATGGTTGGTGGCTATCCTCCTGAGGATCTCATCCAATGGCACGGGTTTGTCGATCGGCAGTGGCAGGAGCTCGAGCGATTTGCGCGCGAGACTGCCGATCTGACCATGGTCTGTGTACTTGGCGTCGTCGTGGAGCACCAGGGATTGCGCTACAACTGCGCCGCGATCGTCGCGGGGGGACGGATACGCGGCCTGGTGCCGAAAGAGAAACTTCCCACCTACAGCATCTACTATGAGGGGCGCACGATGTCCCGCGGCATTCCCCACCGGTGGGAAAGCTGCCATGGGGTGCCGTTCGGTGATGTCATCTTCCGCTTCGACTTCGGGACCCTTGCTGCCGAGGTGTGTGAGGATCTGTGGAGTCCTGACGGGCCGCAGAAGCGGAGAACCTACGCGGGAGCCGAGCTGGTTTGCAATGTCTCTGCCTCGGCCTATCGCATCGGCGTGGTTCAGACTCGCCGGGAGCTCATTGCTACGCGCGCTGCCGATCACCAGTGCACGATCGCCTATGCCAATCTGGTCGGAGCCAACGATGGCCTGATTTTCGACGGCGGCGGATTTGTCAATCAAAATGGCCGCCTCATGCTTGAAGCGCCTCGCTTCCGGGAAGGATTTGCTGCCACGGTGGTCGATCTTGACCGAACCAACCGCCTGCGTGCCGAAAACACGACGTGGCGCGTCGATCGCGAAGCGTATATCGCTTCCCATCCCCTACCGACAGTCATTGAGGTTCCAGAGAGCGAGTTTTCCACGGCCAGCACGCGCGAGAGCCTGGTGTACCCATTCCCAGCGCATCGCTCGTTCTTTCTCCCCGGACCAGAGCAGCCACGCAGCCCCCGCGAAGAGCTGTGCGAGGATATTCTGGATGCGCTAGCGCTCGGCGTGGGTGATTATTTCGAGAAGACAGGCGCCTTCAAGGTGATCGGCGTCTCCCTCTCCGGAGGGCGAGATTCATTGCTGACGCTGCTCGTCGCTTATCGGTACGCCAGTCGTGTTCGAGCCGAGAACCCTGGCTCGCTACTGCGGGCGTTTTATCAGCCGTCGCGTTACTCCTCGGAGGAGACGCGCCGTGCCGCCGAGACGATCTGCCAAGAGCTTGGCGTGCCGCTCAAGATCGTCTCGATCGATGAAGCGTTTGAGCGGGAACGAGAGGCGACACGGCAGATGCTCGACGAGGGGCAGCCGGTAACGCCGATCACCGAGCAGAATATTCAGGCGCGCCTGCGTGCGCAGCGGATGTGGAACTGGTCGAACTCATCCGGCGGGCTTTTCCTTAACACGGGTAACATGACCGAAAAGGCGGTCGGATATACCACCGTTGGCGGCGACCTGATGGGCGCCCTGGCCGTGCTCGCGAACGTCCCCAAAACGGTCGTCATCTATCTGCTGGAGTATCTGTATGAAAAGCATGGGTACCAGGGGATCAAGGCCGTGATGGCGAAGCCGGCTGGGCCGGAGCTGGCGCCGAACCAAGCGGGTGAAGAAGAGCTGATGCCCTTCCCGATCCTCGATGCCTGCTTCTACCTCTTCGCCGGGGAAAAGATGCTCCCTGAAGAGGTCCGGTGCGTCATTGGCGCGATGTTCCCAGAATATCCTCCCGACGTCCTTGATGGATACGTCGCGAAGTTCGTGCGCTTGTTCCTCCAATCGATCTACAAATGGGTACAGTCGCCGCTTTCCCTGCACATCGGCAACCTCGATCTGGAGCGGGAGCGCGCCCTTCAACTGCCCGTCGTCACTAGGGCCGACTGGACGAAGCCAGCCGCGTCCCCATCATCGTGAGGTGGCCCGGTGCGTTATCGAGGCGACGCTCCTGCCAGCGCATCGCTCCTCTCGGCGTAGGTCGGCACCTTCGCGATACAGCGGTACCAGCGCAATCACGAGAAAAAGAGGATGTGCGTGTTGCAAAGAGTGATCGGTTGGGCTCTTCGTGGAGTGATGATCCGAATTTGTCTGGATGTGAGATGAGCGCGTATCTTCCTGCTGATGCGGAGAGATGCTGACGCATCGGGAGGAAGAACGGCCATGCTGGTTTCGGTGCACACGCGTCGCCTGTGGGTGGTGCGGCTCCTGCTCGGGGTCGCCGTCGGCGTGAGTCTTGCCGTGCCTTGGCACACGACGCGGGCGGCACTGGCCGCCAACACGGCCGATCTCTCCTCAGTGGAACTCCCGCCGGACATTGGGCAGAGCGACATTCAGGTGTACATTCCCGCCACCAGGCACACGCTGCGCGGGAGCATGCTTGACTACTGGCGGGCGAATGGAGGCGCAGCCGTCTACGGGAACCCCATATCTGAGCCATTTGCAGCGGATAACGGATATTACAGCCAGGCCTTTGAGGCGGCGATTTTTCAGTATCACCCGGAATACCTGTATACCGACGAGCCGATCATGCGGCTGATGCCGATCGGTCCGGTGGCGCTGTCGTCCCGCTTGGATGTCATGCGGCGGGACGGGCGCCGCGGCTTTGGTGGGGGCGATCGCCGCTACGCGGCGTGGCAACCGCTGCCACCTGATAGCAAGGCCGCTGCCCGGGCGATCGCGGAGGGCGGCATCTATTCTGAGGATACTGGTCATACGATTCGCGGCGCGTTCTACGATTGGTACGCGTCTCATGAGGGCTGGTATTACCTTGGTGAGCCACTGAGCCAGCCTGTGGCCGAGCGCGGCGGGGTTGTGCAGTATTTCACTGGCGCCCTCCTGTTCCGCGACTCAGGTGGCGCGGTGCGGCTTGCTCCGCTGGCGCGGGAGCTGGCTCCCCGGCTGGGAATCGACACTTCCCGTGTTCGGCGGAACGGCTTGCCAACTTTCAGCGAATCGCTCTTTATCCGGGCGCCGAACCCGAACCCACAGGGCGATCCATCGGCTCCCGGACGGAAGTGGATCGAAGTCAGCATTAGCCAGCAACGACTTTGGGCGTATCAAGGGAACACGCTCATCCTGACATCACTGGTCAGCACAGGCTTGCCGCCGAACGAAACTGAGCTTGGCCTATTCCACGTCCGTCTCAAGTATGAGAAGCAGGACATGCGCGGCTTCGAGAGCAGCACCGGGGAAGTTGTCGGCTTCGGTGACGAGGCGCCACCGGGCGGCGTGGTGAGCTACGACGTGAAAGATGTCCCGAATGTGATGTACTTCAACATGGATGCGGAAGCGTTGCATGGCGCCTACTGGCACAACAACTTCGGCCAGCGCATGAGCCACGGCTGCATCAACTTGCCGCTCGATGTTGCCGCCTTCCTCTACGGCTGGGCGCCGCTCGGCACCATGGTCTGGGTGCACGAGTAGCCTGACTCACGGCGCGGCGTGCCCTGCCGGGGCTGGCGGCGCCGCGGCCGCGCTCGTCCGAATGCGCAGCCCGTCATATGCCACCGTAATGCCAGGCGGCAGGAGCGCTTCTGCTCGCGCGTGGCTGAGTTCGTGGCTGAGGTGGACGAGGTACGCGGCGCGGGGACGGACTTCCTGGATCACCGCGACGGCCTCGCTGAGGCTGAGATGCGTTGGATGCGGGCGCTCCCGGAGCGCGTTGATCACTAGCACATCGAGATTCCGGAGCAAATTGAGCGATTCAGGGGGAATGACTTTCGCATCGGTCACATATGCCAGCGGACCAAAGCGATAGCCATACACCTGCATCCGCCCATGCATAACAGGGATGGGAATGACCTCCAGGCCAAACAGCGAAAACGGTCCGTGAATCACCTCCAGCGTCAGATCGGGTTTTCCACCATAGAACGCGAATTGATCCACAAAGGCGTAGGCGAACCGCTCGCGGAGCACTTGCGCGGTCTCAGGCGAGGCGTAGACCGGGAGATGACGCCCAGCGATCTCGTTGAACCGGCGCAGATCGTCGAAGCCCCCCGTGTGATCGGCGTGCGCATGCGTAAACAGGATAGCGTCAACGCGGGTGAGGCCAGTCGCAATGGCCTGGAGCCGGAGCTCAGTGGCAGTGTCGATCAAAATCGTGCGGTCGTTATACCGCACCACCGCCGAGGTGCGGCTACGGCGATCCCGGGGATCGGATGACGTGCAGACCGCACAGGTACATCCAATCACGGGGATGCCATTTGACGTGCCGGTTCCGAGAAACGTCAACTCTATCATCCTAACTCCGCTCAGATTACTGGCTCACCGGCATCCGGCGCTGAGCGTGAGCCGAGCGCCTTGGCGGTGAGCGGAATTACGCGTCATGCTCGTGCACCGCGCGCCCATCGCGCGTGAGGCAATGCTACTGCCTTGGGCACAATGTGTCGCGCAAATGAACCTATCGCGAGTTGTGACCAAAGTCTTGGCACCCTGCCTTATCGGCGGACACGCGCATGGGTAGGATGGAGGGTGGTCGGGAGGTTCGGCTGGCAACGCCGTAGCCCTGGATAGCCCCACCATGTGTGCATTGCACGGCAAAGCCATCGGGACTCCACGGGTGCGGAATTCGAGCCTCGCGGGCGAGCGTTTCCTGGTCGTGAAAGGCTCTGGCACGAGCGAGAGCCCAGGGTTGTGAGTCCGGCGGAGAGCAAGGATGCGCCCAATCGCGAATACAGAGTCGGTCGAGCCAGCGGCTCCGCCGGAGGCCAGAATGGAGCCGGTCCAGAGAGCCGCCGACGCGATGGTGCGCGGCCTTGCGACCATTGCTGGCGAGCGGACGCTGGTTGGGGTCTATCGGACTGCATGCCGCCTTGCAGCACGGGTTTCCGGAGTGAGCAGTGTTGCGCTCCTGCGGCCGGATGAGCGTGGATTCTTCGCCGTCGCCTATGCCACGCCGCCATCCCTGCCGCGCCAAGCGCTGGAGGTAGCTGCTGCATCGCTCCACCAGCGGTGGATCGCCGCGCATGCACCGGGGGAGCCGAGCACTGGACCAGGTCAGTATGTCATCGAAGGGTCGCCTGCGCTCCTCGTTGTGCCGCTCGTCCGAGGTGACTCATTGCTCGGCTCGTTGCTCCTTGCCGGTACCGGCGGGGCGATACCGGCGACGACGGCCGCTGAGCGCCTCGCGGTTGGAGCGATTGGCGTGGTCACGGCGCAAGCGCTGGAAGCGATCGTCATGCGCCAGCGCATGGAGCTTTCGATCTCCCGCGCCGAGCACGAGCGAGAGCTGACGGCAGCACGCAAGGACATCAGCCGAGAATTGCACGATGGACCGACCCAGGACCTGGCTCTGGCAGGGCTGGCGCTGGACCGTCTCATCCGGACACTCGGTGAGGACCAGGCGATCACCGCTGATGCCCGGCAGGCGCGCGATCTGATTGATCGGGCGATCCTGGGCATGCGGAAAGCGATCGGCAGGCTTCGCTCGTCCCAGCCGCCTGCTCCCAGCATTACCGGACCACTACGGGAGCTTCTCGCGGAAATGACTCCCGCTGCGCCAGGTCTGGAGGTCAAGTTTGCTCAGGTGAGTGGGGTACGGCTGGCGCCCGAAGTTGAGCGGGCCATCGTCGGCATTGTTCGAGAGGCGCTGCACAACGTGCGCAAGCATGCACAAGCGGACCGGGTGCACCTGGAAGTGCGCCGGGCAGACCATGCGATCGAGATCGAGGTCGCCGACGACGGCGTTGGGTTCGACGGCGTTGCGCCTGTCGGGCATTTTGGCCTGGAGCAGATCAAGGAGCTGGCGGAGGAGACCGGAGGGCGACTGGAGGTAGGGTCGCGGCCGGGCGGCGGCACAACGGTCCGTGCCTGGATTCCTCTCTCCGCAGGACAGGGCGGCGCGCGCAGCCGGGATTGATTGAAAAGATGGCGTCAGGCATGGGGTGATGCCGGAGGTGGTGAGTTGAGCGATAACGGACACGGGGGTGCCCGCATGGAGCGAAGCCCGGCTCCGGATCGCCGGTCAGGACAAGGCGCTCCCTCGAAGATGGCAGGAGACAAGCGACTCACCGTCTTGCTCGCCGATGATCATCATTTGGTCCGCGAGGGCTTGCGGAAACTCCTCGAGGAAACGAGCGACATCGTCGTCGTGGGCGAGGCTGCGAACGGTGAGGAGGCGATCCGCCTCGCGCGGGAATTGGCCCCACAGGTAATTCTGATGGACATCAATATGCCGGTTGTTGATGGTATCCGCGCAACCGAGGCAGTCACACGATTCTGCCCTGATACCAGCGTGATCGTGCTGACCATGTTTTGGGAAGATGATTACGCGATCCAGGCAGTGCGCGCCGGGGCGAAGGGCTATCTGCTGAAAAATGCCCGCTCCGAGGATGTCATCCGCGCGGTACGCCTGGCGGCCGCTGGCGGATCGGCAATTGATCCCACCCTGGCTCCGGTGCTCATTCGCGAATATCACCGCCTCGTGACGCGGCAGCCGGACGAAGGCCACCGCGATGGCGCGCTCACGCAACGGGATCTGACCCTGTTGCGGCTCTTGGCCGCCGGCTATAACAACCGGCAAATCGCCAACGAACTATCGCTCGCTGAGAGCACGGTCAAGAACAATCTCTCCGCTCTCTTCCAGAAGATCGGCGTGCGCGACCGGACGCAGGCGGTGCTCTACGCATTTGCCGAGAATCTCGTGCCGCGTCCGGTCTCGCATCATCCATGATCTGGACGATGGGCCGCGCCACATGGTGGCGCTTCATCGGAGAGCCGGCTCTCGGCAACTCGCCGGGCTGGAAACGCGGGCCAGGTATGCCCGTGGTCGAGCACGGCTTGCCTTAGCGATGCCTCATTCCGGCCGCCTCCCACGGTCATCCTGAGCGGCGCGAGCAATCTCTTGCGTCCGCAACGCATCCGATGCGCTAAACCGCGAGCGCTAGCACGCGGCCGCCAATGACGGCAATGAGGCCGAGGCCGAGACTCGCCAGCAGATACAGCACAGCCCGGATTAGGGCGCCGGCTTGGAGCAGGTGCACAAGTTCATAGCTCATCGTCGAGAAGGTGGTAAATGCTCCAAGGATACCGGTCGCGACGAATAGGCGCGTCGCTGGGCGAATCGTGAGGCGCTCCGTGGCGAGCGTCAGGAAGACACCGATCAGCAGGCTGCCGAGCACGTTGATGAGCAGCGTTCCCCAGGGGAACTCGGAACCCCAGGCCGCTTGTGCCCAGGTCCCCAGAACGTAACGCGCGTTGGCGCCGAGCACGCCACCGAGCCCGACCGCGGTGATGGTCACGATGGTCTCGTGCAGAGCGAACGAGGGAGGCGGATGTGATGGACCTGTGGTTGGCTGCTGGCTCCCAGCGGGACGCTGCGCCAGCACTCCGTCCGGCAGCGCCGAGTCGCCGGGTGCCACAGTCACATGCGGACGTGACATGGGCTCGTGGCCGTGGGTGGTGTACTGCATTCGCGGGCCAGGGTTGGGATGCGTGCCGCTCATCCGAATGACCGATTGGTAAGCCAGATACCGAGCGCTGCCGAGGCGGCGCCGAGTCCGGCGCTGCCCACAGCGTTGAAAAGGCCACCACGCCAATCGCGCTGGCGAAGCAATGCCAGGGTTTCGAAGGCAAACGTCGAGAAGGTGGTATACGCGCCCAGAAAGCCCGTGGTGATCAGCAAGCGGGCGCTGGCGGCATCATCGAACCGGCCAGCGATAAGGGTGACGGCAACGCCCATGAGGAAGCTGCCGGAAACGTTGATGATAAACGTTCCGTGCGGGAATGCAGTGCCAAGCCGGTTCGCCGCCCAAACGGAGATCGCGTAACGCGCGTTGGCGCCAAGAAACCCGCCGAGCCCGACAAGGAGATAGGTCACCGGGCGATCTCCATGCAGAAGGCTACAGCGATGTCATGCGCCACCTGAGTACTCTCCTCTGGCGTTGGCGGGTGTGCGGTGGAGCCGTTCAACGATGACCTGGCATACTGCCAGCGTCGCCGCGCAACAGCACCTCCGATTGTAAAGCGTGCAACACGGCTCACGCAGCCCAGGAGATCATCGTGTGCAGATCGCGCTTGACAGCCCTGGTGCGCAACCCTACTATCCCGGCGGTGAGGCCAGGCAGATGAGGCTGGTCTCCCGGCGATGAGGCTCGCCACACTGCCGCAGCAGCGGCTGATAGCTTCTACCTGCTCCCGATGTCATGGGGCGGTAGAAGCTTTTGTTTTGTGGAGATACCGCATGGAGCGATCAGCGGCGCACGAAGACCTGCTCGACGCATTCCCCATGCCCGGCTGTCCTGTTTGCCGCTTGATGCACCGGGCGGTGGAGCACGCGATGGACAGCGTTGACTATGAGTTTGTCAACGATCCAGGCTTCCGCGCGGACGTCGATGCCGCCTGGGGATTTTGCCCGGAGCATGCCAACAAGTGGCTTGCCCGCGCCCGCGTTCTCAGCACCTCCCTGGTGTACGACGGTGTGCTCAAGGAGATCGAGGCGGCGCTCCGGCAGCTTGAGCCCTCGCAACGCGGCGGGCGTCTGCTGGAAATCGTCGCGCGATTCACTCTCTCTGGCGATGCGAGTTCGGATCGGGAATGTACGCTGCTCAAGCCTGATGGCCAGTGTCCCTTCTGCCGGGTCCGGGATGAAGCGGCGGCGATAGCCGTCACAGCACTCATCGCGGGGTTGTCAGAGCCGGAGTTTCGGGCCGCGTATGCCCAGTCGGCCACACTGTGTATCCCGCATCTGCGCCAGGCGCTATGCCGTGCCGCGCCGGAGGAGTTTGCCATACTCCGTGAGGTGGCGATCGCGCAGGTGGGGCAACTCCGCCGGCACCTTCGTGAGATCATTCGGAAACACGACTATCGCTACCGGCACGAGCCGGCGGGCATCGAGCGTGGAGCAGCCCAGCGCGCGGTCTATCACGTCGCTGGCTGGCCTGGTGGGGCCGGCCACGCTCGCCAGGATCAGTGAATGACCCATCAGGCCGCTGATCATTTCCAAGGCACCTCCAGCCAGCCACGCGGCAGTGACGCCAAGCGGGCACTGCAATTCGTCGTCCTGCTCGGAGTCGTCAGTTTGTTCGCTGATATGGCCTACGAGGGGGCGCGCAGCATTGCGGGACCTTATCTTGCCATGCTTGGCGCCAGCGCGACTGTTGTGGGCGTCACGGCCGGGCTCGGCGAATTGCTGGGCTACGCGCTGCGCATCGTTTCTGGCTACATTAGCGACCGGACCGCACGGTATTGGACCATCACCCTTACGGGGTACACCATCAACATGGTGGCGGTGCCGTTGCTTGCGCTGGTTGGGCACTGGCAATGGGCTGTACTGCTGCTCATTGCCGAGAGGATTGGTAAGGCAGTGCGGACACCCGCGCGCGATGCGATGCTCTCCTATGCCACCTCCCAGGTCGGACGAGGCTGGGGGTTCGGAATCCATGAGGCGCTTGACCAAACAGGTGCGGTGCTTGGGCCGTTACTCGTCGTCGCGGTGATGTGGCTGGGAGATGGCTATCGAACAGGTTTGGCCGTGCTAGCGATCCCCGCGCTTTGCACACTCGGCGTGTTGATCGCGGTCCGGTTCTGGCATCCCCACCCTGGTGCCTTCGAGGCGGCCGAGCCGCTTGTCACGCATGGTTGGCCTAAAGCGTTTTGGATCTATTTGGCGGGCTCGGCGCTGGTCGGGGCTGGATTCGCTGATTTCGCCCTGATTGCCTATCATCTTGCCCACGACGCGGTTGTGCGCGATGCCCTTATCCCGGTGTATTACGCAGTGGCAATGGGCATTGATGCCATTGGGGCGCTTGTTCTTGGGCGCCTGTTCGATCGCTTTAGCTACCCAGTTGTAGCCGCAGCGGTCATGCTGGCCTTGCCGTTCGCTCCACTGGTCTTTCTAGGTGGGCCGGTTGCGGCGTTGATTGGCGTCAGCTTGTGGGGCATTGGCTTGGCCAGCCAAGAGTCCATTATGCGGGCGGCAGTGGCAGAATTGGTTTCAACGCAGCGCCGTGCTGCCGCCTATGGCCTGTTCAATGGTGGCTATGGCATGGCGTGGTTTGCCGGCAGCGCGGTCATGGGATTGCTTTACGATCGGTCGGTTGGCACCGTGGTGGCCTTTGCTGTCCTGACCCAAGCCGCAGCCGTGCCTGTGCTTTTGGCGGTTCGGCGCCAGCGATAGCGGGGCGGACAAGGAGCGAGGAGTGCGCTGGTGGGGCGCGAAGCGCTTGAGCATCAGATGAACGGGCGGGGGATCCGCGTCCGTGCGTATTTTGGTGAGCGGGACCGGCATTATGGACAACCGCTCTGGAGCGCGCTCCTTGAATTTCTCCGGAGGGAAGGCGCGGCCGGCGCCACCGTGACACGCGGTCTGGCCGGTTACGGTGCCCACAGCAAGATCCACGCGGCGTCCATTGTCGATCTGTCGGCGGATTTGCCGCTCGTGCTGGAGTGGATCGACACGGAAGAACGAGTCGCTCGCCTCTTGCCAGCGATTGAAGAAATGTTGCAGGGCGGACTCATCACCACCGACCCAGTTACCATCGTGCGCTACCAGCCGCATGTTGACCGTCATTGACCGAGGGGCTGCTAGGCGGCCAGGTAGCCTACATGTCACGCCGCGGGGTCACCCAGTGCCTTCCTGGCATACCGCATGCACCCTCCTGAGCGCCAGCGCGGCGCGTGCTGGCCGGATCGATGTCACAGGAGGGTGACCGAGTATGAGACTGGGGCGATTGGTAGCACAGCTTGGGGGCATCGTCGGCATCGTTGGGTTGCTCGTTGCCGGCGCAGTGGCAGTACAGGCGCAGGAAGCAAGTCCCACTGCGGCGCCGGGTCAGGTAACCGCTGGGCATCCGGCACACATTCACTCAGGGACGTGCGACAACCTCGGCGAGGTGGTGTATCCCCTCACCAATATCGCGGAAATCAGTGGCACGATGGCTGGGATGGAAGCGAGTCCCATGGCCGGTGAGCAGGCCGGCGCCGCGAATGCCATTCCCGTGCTCATGAGTGTTACCCAGCTTGAGGTCAGCCTCGATGACTTGCTGGCTGCTCCATATGCCATCAACGTGCATGAAAGCCAAGAGAATATCGGCAACTACATCGCGTGCGGCAACGTTGGCGGCACGCGCGTTGGTGACACGCTCACGTTCGGACTCGGTGAACTCAACAACTCCGGATACGCTGGCGTGGCGATTCTCAGCGGGGGCATGGATGGCCGAACGCAGGTAACGGTCTACCTTGTCCAGTCAGGTGGCGCGGCTGGCACATCCACCGACGTGGAGGCTACGCCGGCCTCGTGACGCAGGGTGGCCCGGACGAAGGGCAGCTCGGGGCGTGCTCCCGCTGGCCGCCGGTGGGAGCACGCTCGTGTCTGGCGCATTCAACAAGATGTGGATTCAGGCGGCGCCGTTAGGACGATTCTTGCGTGGATGATCGCAGCTGGGTCAAGAAGCTGCACGGTGCGCTCGATCAATGTCAGGTGATCATGCACCTCCACCGCGTTCACCCCTGGTGGGGCATAAATGCAGTACACGGCTGACCGGGTCTGCGGCGTGATCCGGGCAACGCCGGCGGGTCCCAGAATAATGGTCGTTAGCAACGCGTTCTGGTCCCGCATCAGCATGTCGCCAGCTTTGGCAGTCACGGCCTCGCCATTGTAGAGCGTATAGCGCTCGGTGCCGGTTGCCACGTCGATCATGATTGGGAGGGTGAGCACATCGAGGTCGTGGCTTGCCGTCAGAAGGCCAGTGGCAAGCTCGGCCAGGAACCCGGCTTCCACGAGCGGCTCCCGAGGGGCAAGCGGCTTCCCCTTTACGGCAACCGATTCGATCTGGTGCAAGACGTGATAGGTCTGGCCGAACTGCCGGTAGTAGGACACGTACGCTGGCAAATTGCCCATGGTCCGAAGCTCAGATCGCGCAAGGCCGCCGTAGCGCAAACGCAATTCGCGTTCAAGCTGCTCGCGCGCGGCGTCGAGCGCACGCGTGCGAACAGGAGGGGCGGTAAGGCGGACCGCGAGCACCGCGGCTGATGCCCCAGCATGGTGACTCCGCCAGGCCGGAGTTGCCACGAAGACCGTTTCGTCTTGCACCGTGCGCTCGCTCCCTGCTTGACCGGTTCGGCCGAGATGCTTCCAGGCACAGGAAGTTTCAGGCTCAACGTTCGCAGCTTCAAGCCTGCGGCCGCGTGAGGTTCCTGGCCTAGGCGGATTTGGGCACGTCTACCGCCGCGTAGGATTGCGGGCCGATTTCGATCCAGCCATGCCGGACAGCGTAAAGCACCGCCTGCACCCGGTCATTCACGTCCAGCTTGCGCAGCACAGACGTCATATGGTTCTTGACCGTTTGCTCGGTCACAAAGAGGGCGTCCGCGATCTCCTTGTTCGAGAGCCCCTGCGCGACACAGTCGAGAACCTCGATCTCCCGTGCCGACAGCGGCATCGTGCCAGGGAGCCCTTCGCCATCCTGGGCGATTTGCCGGAACTCGGACAACACACGCCACGCCAACTTTGGCCGGGAAAGGATGAGCGAATTGATCAGGTTCTCGCCCATCACGACGCGCCGTAGCGCATCGAGCAGCGCCTCGCCGTCAATGTCTTTGGTGAGGAACGCCACCGCGCCCGCCCGGATGGCGTCGAACAGGCGATTGTCGTCGATGTGCATTGAGAGAAAGACGAGCTTAGCGCGCTGTTGCTGCCTGCGAATCACCCGGGCAATCTTGAGCCCTGTGACGCCAGGAAGCTGGACGTCAAGAATCACGACATCCGGATGGTGAACATCGGCGAGATGTATGGCCTGATGCCCGTTTTCTGCTTCCGCGACCACTTGGTACCGGCCAGATTCTTCGAGCAGGCGTCTCAGCCCCCGCCGATACATGGGATGATCGTCAACGAGCATGATCCGTCGCTTCAACATTGCCAGCACCCTCTCCCACACTACACATGCCCACCGGCCACCCGCGTAGCCCCTGCCCGCCCCCAGGAACCGTGTCTCCGGTGTCCTGTCCCCTCAGCATGGAGCCGCGTCACATTGATCCCCGGTCAAAACGTAACGAGCGCGCTGGACATTTGGTATAGGGATTTTGGGTAACACGGATGGCGAAATTGGTCCTAGCGGTTGCATCGCGGAAAAGTACTATGTGTCTGTGAGTCACGGTAGGGCCTGGGCATTACAATCCAAGACAAGGTGTACGAACAGTGTTGGTTTGGTAAGGTGTGACGCCGCTGCCATCAGGGCCAGTGCCTGCCCCGGCTGTCCCAGGAAAAATGGACGTTGCCAGCGCATAGGTTGTCGCTCTGCAACCGGACCTGCTGACATCTGGTTGCTGATGGCGCGCTTACTCGTTGGGCGCGTCCCCACGGCTTGGCGTTGCCAATCCCTGGGTCATCAGCCAGGAAAGACCGATCAAGGTCTTGCCGTCGTGAACCTGATCGGGCCCCGGTGCCAGGAGGTGAGCTAGCTCGGTCACTGGCACCAGCAGAACCTCGCCCGCATCGTCCCCGGTTGGACGCGGCGAGGCCGGCGTGCACGCCGTCGCAAGGAAGATGGTGATGGACTCTGCAGAGTATCCGGGTGACGGGTAGAACGAGAGGATCTCGCGAAGCTCGCCCGGCGCATAGCCAGTTTCCTCGATGAGTTCCCGCTGGGCAGTTTCCGCCGCGGATTCATTGGCTTCGCGCGTCCCTGCCGGGATCTCGACCAAGACAGAGCCCACCGCGTGACGATACTGGCGCACAAGCACGAGGTGATGATCGGCGGTCAGGGCGAGAATCGCCACGGTGCCCGGGTGCTCCACGATTTCTCGGGTGGTGGTGTGAGCGGGACCGAGCAGGAGCTGATCGACGCGAACCCTGAGCAATTTGCCAGCGTACCCGGTCGTTTGCGCGATGACGACTGGCTGGTTTGGCGAAGGAGAGTGAGCCGGCATCCAGCAAAGCCTCCGGGCGCAGCGGGACTCAAAAAGCGTGGCACTCCTTCAATCGGAGTGCCACTGGGAGGCGCCAGGCGGATTCGAACCGCCGATCAGGGTTTTGCAGACCCGTGCCTTACCGCTTGGCTATGGCGCCAGGAAGGGCACAGGCATCACCTGTGCTCGCACCTATTTTATCACGATCGCTCCTGCCTGGACGGCAGAGCCGGTCGTCCGGCCTGGCTCGTGAGCGAGCTTGCCCCGGCAGGAGCGGTGTGGTAGGCTTGCCAACGATTTTGATCAATTTCTCCAAAATTCGGAGTCCCGCCATGAACGTTACCCAGATCGCCCGCAGCTACGACCGGTATTTGGCGGCTCTATGGCGGGGGGAGAATGTCGGCTCCTTTGGCGCTTGGCTGAGCGCGCATTGGTCTCCGGTTGAAAGTCCAGAGCCGGTGGGGTCGCCCGCGGCATTTAGCCCACACGGTGGTGGTGGTCGCGGTATCCGCTGGTATCAGACCCCAACCAGCGTTGTTGGCTACGTGTCCGGCTTTCCTCATGGCTGCTATCGCATCCCAGCCACGGCTAGCCCACCCGCCATTGCCCCGGCTGGCGAGCCAGCTTCCTTTCAATCTCCGCAGACCGACGTGCCAGCGCCCCCGGAAGGCCAGCCGGCTGTCCCGATCGCGTGCTGATTGAGCAGGTGTGGCCTCGCCGCGCTGAGGATCACCCGGCCACGACGCAGACAAGCTCTGGGTCGAGCCAGAAGGGTGGCAGATAGGCCGGAGCGATGGATAACGGCAAAACCTCTGGCCGCAGCCGGATGCCGAGCGCGTCAGTCATGAATCGCCGCCGGGCTTGCATCCTCTCCCAGACCGCCGGGAAGCGCTCCGCCAGTTCCGCCCGCAAGCGAGTCCCGGCGATCGCGACCGTATCTTCACAGTTGAGCGCTCGTCCTGGCGGCAGCGGCGCCGGAATGATGTCGGCTGCGAGCACCATGCCCGAGGCGATCGGGATGGTGCTCTCGGCGTGCACCGGCGAATGCAGCCACTCGTCGTACGACGTCAGATGCCCTGGATTCACGAAGGAGCGGAACGGCGCATCGCCAAGGGCAGCCGTAATCGCGGCCATCACCTCGCCGCCGGTGATGCCGATGCCGATCGTCATCCACCAAGTGGCGAGGGTGCGGAAATACGGCTGGACGAACCGCGTCACAAACTCGTCATCCGGCGTGTCGCTCACCAAACCGGCCCGGCAGGTCAGGCCGCCCCAATAGCCGATTGCAGCGGAAATCGCGTCCCCGGAAGCGATCATCCGCGAGGTCGGAGACCGCAGGCCGATCAACTTGCCACTGCCCGAGGTGATGATCGGGTGCATGGTGAGCGGCTCCCCCTGATAGCCGAACAGGCCGGCCGCTTCTAGCTCGGTCATCCCTGGCCGGATGCCGCGCACGACGCGCAACACCGCCGCCGATGCACGGGCCGCGCCCCACTCGAAGATGGCGATCTGTGTCGCCGAGTTACGCGTGCGCAGGCCCGAATCCGGATCAATCATTGTGGCGGTGACGTCGGTCACGCGGGTGCCGGTGACGCGCTCAATGATGCGCGGCAGCAGCGCCGGGACGAACGCGGGCGCCGCTGGAGCGCCGGTTTCCCGCGGATCTACGGTCTTCCATCCAACGATGCCGACGCGGTCGCCTGGCTTCATCCCAATATCCCGCAGCATCTCCGAGAGTGTTGGGCTATCGGTGTGAGGCTGGCCGACGATGCTCCACGGGGGATAGAAGCGAATCTCCGCCGGCAAGCCAGCAATCTCCGCGTAATCAACCCCCTCGACGCCAACGAAGAGGACGCGCCGGTCGTCCGGCCCGAGGACAAGCAGTGCCTCTTCGAAGCGCGGGTCGTACCCGGTCAGCCACATGAGGTTCGCGAAGTGCTCGCGGTCGCCATAGACGGCGACCCAGTCGAGATCAACCGCCTCATAGAGCATCCGCGCGCGCAGGATATATTCTTCCGCGCTGATCTCCGGTCGCTCGACCGGCACCTCAAGTGCTGGGCACGGCACGTGTCGTAATTCCACTCGCATCGCAATCCTCCCCATTCACCTTTCTCCCTTATTCATGAAACAATACCGCGCTGGCAACCTTCACGGCGCCACGCGATCGGCAGATGTGGCGACCGGCACGGGGCAAGCGATTGGGAGGACAGATGGCCAAGGAACAGGGCGAGGCGGCAATTCAGGATCTTTGGCATGCGATCGAGCGGCGGGAAGATGAGCTCGTGCAAATCGTTGCCGATCTCGTGCGGCGGCCCAGCCTGCTCGGCCGGGAAGCCGAGGCGCACGCGTATGTGGCCGATCACTTACAACGGTCTGGCTTGGCCGTTGACGTTTGGGAACTCGATGACGCGATCACGGACCAGCCGAATGCGGGACAGAGCGGCGTCCCATTTCCAGGGCGGCCAAACGTCACCGGCCGGCTGGCAGGCGCTGGCGGTGGCCGGTCGCTGATCCTGAACGGTCACATTGATGTCGTCAGCCCGGAGCCGGTCTCAGCGTGGACGCATGACCCGTGGGGAGCCGAAATTGTTGGTGACCGGATGTACGGGCGTGGCGCCTACGACATGAAAAGCGGCGTGGCGCTGAACCTCTTTCTCCCACGCCTGTTGCATGATCTCGGGATTGCGCTCAAGGGCGATCTCATCGTGCACAGCGTGATCGAGGAGGAATGCACCGGCAACGGCGCGCTGGCCGCCTCGCTGCGGGACCGGGCCGATGCGGCGATCGTGACCGAGCCAGAGGGAGGCTCCTACACCGCGGCCCACCTGGGAGTCATGTGGTTCCGTGTCCGGGTGGAAGGGAAATCCGCGCACGCCGGCCATGCCTGGCAAGGAGTGAACGCGATCGTCAAGATGGCGCCGATCGTGCTCGCGCTGCGGGATCTTGACGAGGCGCTCAATCTCCAGGTGCACCCGCTCTGGGAGGGGATCACTCACCCGATCAACCTGAACGCCGGCGTCATTCAGGGGGGAGACTGGCCGAGCACGGTGCCAGGCGATTGCGTGCTCCATTGCCGGGTCAGCTTCTTCCCCGGGACCTCGGTGGCGGAGATGCGCGCGAAGATCGAGGAGACGATCCGCGCCGTCGCCGCTGGCGACGACTGGCTGCGCGAGCATCCGCCCGTGGTGATCTACGATGGCTTCCAGACGGAAGGTGTGATCCTGGATGAGGGAGCGCCCTTCCTGTCAGTGCTTGCACGGGCCCACGAGCGAGCGACTGGCCAGCCGCTGCAGCGGCGGATCGCCACGGCCGTCAACGACATGCGGTACTACATCTTCCAAGGGGTGCCAGCCACAACGTATGGCGTGGCCGGCGGGAATGCCCACGCGGCCGATGAGTGGCTGGACCTGACGTCCTTGGTCCCGATCGCCAAAGGACTGGGCGCTTTCTTGCTTGAGTGGTGCGGCGTGGAGTGATCTGATCCCGTCATCACGCGCCTCAAGCGAGGCGCCACTGGCGCGGCGTGTCAGGACTCCGCGCGTTCGGAGAGGCGGTGCGAGAGCCAGACGGCAAGATAGCCGATTACGATCATCAGGAGGGCAAGCCGGTTTGCCAGGGAGAAATCGGCGCGCTGCATGGCGTCGTAGACGGCGAGCGGGAGGGTTTGCGTCCGTCCGGGGATACTGCCCGCGACAGCTAGCGTGGCACCGAACTCTCCAAGGGCACGGACGGAGCCCAACAGGATACCGATGAGGATGCCCCGGCGCGCAAGTGGGATCGTGATCGTCAGCAGGATGCGCAGCCGGGATGCCCCATCAACCATAGCTGCCTGCTCGATGTCGTGATCCACGTGGGCGATCCCGACTTTGGCGGCCTGAACCATCAACGGCAGCCCGACGATGGCGCTGGCAACCGCCGCGGCTTTCCAAGTGAACAGCAAGTTGATGCCGAGCCAGCCTTGAAGCGGACCTTCCCGTCCCAGCGCGCGAAGCAGCACATACCCCACCACGCTGGGCGGGAGGATCATCGGCAGCATCACGGCCGTCTCCACGACCGACTGGCCGCGAAAGCGGACGCGTGCGAACAGGAGTCCCAAGAGCAGGCCAGCTACCGCGATCGCCGGGGCGGCCACGGCCATGACTTGCAAAGATAGGCGGGCCGGCTCCCACATGAGCAGGGGCTAAGCGGTTGGTGTGGCCGCAGCCACGGTGGGCACTGGGGTGCCGGTTTCGACGGATTCCCCAGGGAGAATGAAGCCGTAGCGACGCATGACTACCCGCCCTTCGTCGCTATTGATGAACGCGGCGAACGCGCGTGCTTCGGACTCATGCTTTGTGCCCCGGATTACCGCCAGGGCTTGATCGATTGGCGCGTGGAGCTCTTGTGGAATCAACGTCCATCGTCCGTTCCCTTGAATTGCCAGCGAGAGTGCCACAATGGCGACATCAACATCCCCGGTTTCTGCATATCGCAAGGTATCGCGCACATTTTCGCCGAGGACCAGCTTGTCCTGCACAGCCTCCCATATGCCAGCGGATTGCAGCGCCTCGCGCGCGGCAATGCCGTACGGGGCATGATCGGGATTCGCGATCGCGATGCGCTTGATCTGAGGACTGAGGAGATCACGCACGGTTTCGATGGGCACGCTGCTATCAGGCCGGGTCCAGAGGACGATTCGGCCGCGGGCGTAGACCGCCTTGGTGCCGGGCACGATGAGCCCTTTGGCTTCGAGCTGATCAATGTAGGAGACATTGGCGGCGGCAAAGAGATCGACCGGCGCGCCGGCTTCGATCTGCTGGGCGAGCTGGCCGGTCGAGCCGAAGTTGAAATCCACGTGAACCCCTGTCCGTTGCTCGAATTTCTGGCCGAGCTCCTCGAAAGCCGGCATCAGGTCGGCCGCCGCCGAGACGGTGAGTGTTACGGAACCGGCATGAGCGGCTCGATTGAGCGTGGGAACGAGCCCAGGCACTGCGAACCCGGCCAGCATCGTCAAAAGCGCCGTTAACGAAAGATGACGGATCAGCCATGAGCGCATGTGTCCCCCTTGCCGTGCCGCTCGCAATCTCACCGTTTGCATTCTCCCGAGGCTTCCAATGGTGTCATATTCTGACTATTCAAGTATTGAACAACGAACCTTGACTAGCAAACCCAATTGGTACGCGGCGATCGCCGTTGGTTCGGATTGGGTGCATCATTGGTCGAGGGCGGCTCCTGGTAGGCATCGAGATGTCACACCAGAGCCAGAGGAGTCCGTGGGCGTGCCTGAGGCGAAAGGACCAGCGAAGCAATGGATATCGTGCGCATTCTGGCGCCATCACCACGAGTGACCGTCCTGAGGCCAGGCCAGATCGGGGCCGGGAACGTGGTCTTGCTCTGGGTGCAGCGCGCACAGCGAGCCACGTGGAACCACGCCGCGAACGTGGCCGTCGAGATCGCCAACCAGCTTAACGTTCCGGTCGTGGCTGTGTTCTGCCTGGTTTCCGCGTACCCACGCGCGACCTGGCGCGCCTATCACTTTCTTGCCGAAGGGCTTCAGGAACTGCCACGCGCGTTTGCGCAGCGAGGCATTGGGTGGGTGCTGCGGATTGGCGAGCCACCTGAGGTGATCCCGGCGCTTGCCGCCGAACTGGGTGCGATCGCCGTGATCACGGATGATGACCCGCTCAGGCTGGGACGCGCCTGGCGGCAGGGCGTGGCAGCTGGCCTTTCCGTGCCGCTCCTCACGGTGGAAACCGACGTGATCGTGCCTACACGGTACCTGCCAAACGAGGAATGGGCTCCCCGCACCATTCGCCCCAAGCTCTGGCGGCGGCTGGATGAGGAGCTGACACCGGTGCCAAATCCTGTCGCCTTCGTGGCGTCAGCGGTTCGCGATGGCCCCGATCCGCTCGACGCCATTGACCACCTGCCGCTCGATCGCACCGTTCCTCCCGCTCATGGCTTCCGAGGAGGGGCGCGCGAGGCAGAACGCCGCTTACGCCATTTCGTAACCACGATCTTGCCCCGCTATCATGAGGACCGCCTGCGCGCGGACCGGGACAGCACCAGCCGACTTTCTCCGTATCTGCACTTTGGACACATCAGCCCGTTGCAGATCGCAGTTGCCGCGCGCGATGCCCAATCGGCAGGAGTGCCAACGGTAGCTGTCGATGCGTTCCTCGATGAGCTCATCACGCAACGGGAGCTCGCGATCAATTTCTGCCTGCGCAACCCGCACTACGATGCCTACGACGGCTTGCCAGCCTGGGGGCGCTGCACGCTCGATCGGCACCGTGATGATCCGCGCCCAGTTTGCTACACCCTGGAGGTCCTGGCAGCGGGCCAGACGCATGACCGCCTGTGGAATGCCTGCCAGCGTCAGATGGTGCGGGAGGGCTGGCTGCCGAACGTGCTACGCATGTACTGGGCAAAGCAGATCCTCCGCTGGACGCGCACACCAGAGGAAGCGCACGAGGTGGCAATTACGCTCAATGACCGCTACTTTCTCGATGGCCGGGACGCGAACGGATATGCCCAAATTGCCTGGTGCATTGGTGGGCGGCATGACCGGCCCTTCCCGCCGGAGCGGCCGATTTCCGGCCTCATCCGGCCGATGGGCATCAATGCCTTGCGCAAGCGATTTGATGTTGAGCACTATCTCGCTGAAAGCGAGAAGCGATTGGGACTGTAGCAGTTTGTCTGGCGTGACTCCTGGAAGTGGCGAGGGAATGATGAGAATGACGCTCGTGCGCTATGAGCCCCAAGCGTTTACCAACCTCGATGAGGTGTCCGTGCACGCCACCGTGGAGCGAGAGGGATGGGCGCCCCTGCTCATTCACGACCCGCCTGGCACCGTCTACCCGCCACATCACCACCCGGAAGCCAAGCTGCTGGTCTTTCTCCGGGGCAGCATGGAGGTCAAGGTGGGCGGCGCGGTCTACCGGTGTTTGCCAGGAGATAAGCTGATCATTCCAGGCGGCATCGAGCATGCGGCGTTGGTCGGACCGAACGGATGTGTCTTTTTCTGGAGCGAGCAACGGCGGGAGGTCAGGTGACAGCGCATTTGAATATCCGTGTTCACGGGCTTGTCCAAGGCGTGAATTTCCGGCAAGCCGCTCGCCGGGAGGCGCTTCGCCTCGGCCTGACCGGCTTTGCCCGCAACGAGCCAGATGGCACGGTCTTCATCGAGGTCGAAGGGGAGCCACGGGCAATCGACGAATTTCTCCGATGGTGCCGGCATGGCCCCCCGTCGGCCCGCGTCGATCATGTCGAATCCTGGCCTGGCCCCGTGGTTGGTCACCAGGGATTTGCCCGCCTCTGACGAGCACCACGGGAAGCGCTCGCAGGCCGCAATAGGCAGCGTTTCGCCGCGGCCTCATCTGCCCTCCTCGCTGCTGCCTGCTTGCATCATCCTGCCAGTACGCGCATAATGCAGTTAATGGTCAAGAACTCCACTTTTGCCAGGCAGGAGTGAGCCATGACAGCAACAACGATGCAAGCAGATACGCCACGCGTGGACGTCAACGGGCTGCGAACGAATCAAGCGCTGATCATCGCGTTCGTGACGCTCGCGTTCGTGCTCGGCAACGCGGCGGGCGCCTGGCTGATCCTCGTGGCGGGCGTGTCCCTGGCTATTGGCGCGGCGCTGCCGGGCTATGGGCCTTTTCAGTTGTTCTATCGTTACGTCGTGCGGGCGGCGGGTCTTATCCCAGCCAAGCCGCGCCCGGACGATCCTGCGCCTCACCGCTTTGCCCAAGCGCTTGGCGCGACCGTGCTGATCTTGGCAGCCGGCGCGCTCTTTGCTGAGATCACTACCCTGGGCTGGGTGCTGGCCTGGATCGTCGCCGCGCTGGCGCTGATCAACCTTCTTTTCGGCTTCTGCGCCGGCTGCTTCCTTTTCTACCAACTCCACCGGCTGGGACTCGGTAGGAGGAGCCAGGCGTGAGTGACCGCCTTCTCCTTACCTTCCTTCTCCTGGGGAGTATCGCCCTGGCTGGAACCCTCATCCGTGCTCTTGTTCAATGGCACTATCAGCGCGTGCGGCGCCTCACTCATCTTCCGGCAACTGCGCCGCTACCGCGCATCCTCGCGTTCTCCGGTCCTGGCTGCAGCGCCTGCGCGGTGCAAAAGCGTATCCTTGAGCAGGTGGTGGCCGAGATGAATGGCCGGATTCAGATCGAGCACCTCGACGCGACGGTGGCTCCCGACCTAGCGCGGCAGTTCGGTGTGCTGGTGGTTCCGACGACGGTGATCGCCGCGCCTGATGGCCGGATCGTCGCCATCAATGGCGGTCTGACAGACCGTGACCGTCTTCGGGAGCAAATCGTCAACGCGGCCTAGGCGGGCCAGAGGAGATGGACCGGTGACGGTAACGCAAACGCAGACGTTGCGGGAGCGGCAGGCTCCGCTCAAAGAGCGCTACCAGCGCGAGCCCGAGTCGGCGCAATTGACGATCACGGTGTGCAGCACAACGCCCGGCGACGATCCCACACGCGCCAGAATCACCACCGAAGCGAGTGGCGGCGTAAGCTGGGATGTCGGTGCCCACCCGTACGCTGGCGGGCTGGGCGACGTGCCCTGCTCAGGCGATTTGCTGCTGGCCTCACTGGCAGCCTGCCAAGAAATCACGCTGCGGATGGTCGCCGCGGCAATGGGCATCAGGCTTGAGCAGGTGGAGGTAACTGTCCACGGCGATATGGACTTCCGTGGCACGATGGGGATTGACCCGGAGGTGCCGGTAGGATTCCAGCGGATCCGGACAGAGATCCGCATCGTGGCCGATGCTCCGCCGGACCGGCTCGAGCGGCTCAAGCAGCGGGCCGAACGCTACTGCGTGGTAGCCTCGACGCTGCGACAATCGCCGGTTATGGAGCTATCGTTTGTGGCTGCGCAGGCTGGCCAAATCTAGGGGCTAGGGGTTAGGGGCTGGGGGCTAGGGAGGGGTCGGGGGTCAGGAGTCGGGGGGCAGGGAAGCGGTGAGCTACGAGCTTCGAGCGACGAGCTTCGAGTTTCCGGCCGTTGGCAATCAGCCGTCAGGGGTTGTCGGGGCGCCATGATTCGCGTCCACTCCTACCGGCTACCGGCTAGCCCCTGATGGTTGACGGCGGTTGTGGAGGTGATGACAAGTGAGCGATGCCAGTGCTTACCCAGTGAAGCCGAATGGCCTCGATGGGTACGTCGAATCGGAGACAGAGGACGATCACGTCTTCGGCTTCGGCACCCTCGCCGTCCATGCTGGACAGCGGCCGGATCCGACGACCGGCGCGCGCGCCATGCCGATCTATCAGACGACGTCATACGTTTTCGAGGATACCGACCACGCCGCCGAACTCTTCGCGCTGCAAACCTTCGGCAATATCTACACCCGGATCATGAACCCGACGACCGCTGCCTTCGAGGAGCGCGTCGCCGCGCTGGAGGGCGGCATCGGCGGCCTGGCAACGGCGTCGGGACAGGCCGCCCAGTTCATCGCCATCGCCACTATCCTCGGTCCAGGCGACCAGCTTGTCTCCTCGTCCGCGTTGTACGGAGGCACCTACACCCAGTTCGATATCACGCTGCGCCGCTGGGGCGTGGATGTCGTCTTCGTCGATCCATCGGATCCGGAAAACTTCCGCAGGGCGATCACCCCGAAAACTCGGGCGGTTTACGGAGAAACTATCGGCAATCCGCGGATGGACGTGCTCGATATCGAGGCGGTCGCAGAGATCGCGCATGAGGCGGGCGTGCCCCTGATCGTGGACAACACCTTCGCCACGCCGTACCTCTGCCGCCCGATCGAGTGGGGCGCGGATATCGTCGTGCACTCGGCGACGAAGTTCATCGGCGGCCACGGCACCTCGATCGGCGGCATCATCGTCGAATCTGGCCGGTTCCCCTGGGACAACGGCAAGTTTCCAGGGATGACCGAGCCATCGCCCGGCTATCACGGCATCCGCTTCCGCGAGACGTTTGGCGAGTACGGCTACCTGATGAAGGCGCGCTGTGAGAATCTCCGCGATCTCGGACCATGCCTCAGCCCGTTCAACGCCTTCCTCTTCCTGCAAGGGCTGGAAACGCTCCACGTGCGAATGGAACGGCATGTTCGTAATGCGGAGCAGGTTGCCCGTTTTCTGGCTGACCACCCGTGCGTCTCGTGGGTCAGTTATCCAGGGTTGCCAGACAGCCCGTACCATGCATTAGCGCAGAAGTATCTCCCGAAAGGCGCGGGCGCAATCTTTACTTTCGGCGTCAAGGGCGGGAAGGAGACGGGAGCCCGGTTCATCGAGGAGTTGCGGCTAATCTCGCATCTGGCCAACGTCGGAGACGCTAAGACGCTGATCATACACCCTGCCAGCACGACGCACCAGCAATTGACGGAAGAGCAACAGCTTGCCGCTGGCGTCAGCCCGGATCTTGTCCGCATCTCGGTCGGGCTTGAGGATGTTGACGATATTTGCTGGGATTTGGATCGCGCGCTGCGGCGGGCGGTCGGCGCTAGCGTCGCGGCTGCGCGGGCGTAACCTGCCGTCAGCTTGAGAGGAGGGCGCAACGGTGACGGAGATGCAGGTGGAAAGCTGTGCCGTGCCATGGCTGGCGGAGGCGCCGGTTGCCACGGCGGGCGCCTACGAGCGGCTGCGGATCTTGACGACCTACAAGACGATCGCGATGGTCGGGTTGTCTGATGATCCCTACCGGCCCAGCCACTTCGCGGCGATCTATATGCAGTCGTGGGGCTACGACATCATCCCGGTCAATCCCCGCCTGGCTGGCAAGACGATCCTCGGCCAGCCGGTCTATGCCTCGCTGCGGGATATCCCGCGGCCTGTGGAGATTGTGGACATCTTCCGGCGGGCGGAGGACGTGCCGCCGATCGTCGAGGAGGCGATTGCAATCGGCGCGAAGGTGGTCTGGATGCAATTGGGCATCGTCAACGAGGAGGCAGCGCGCCGGGCAAGGCAGGCTGGCCTGGATGTGGTGATGAACCGCTGCGTCAAGATCGAGCATGCGCGCTTCTTCGGCGGGTTGAACCTGGTTGGCATGAATACCGGCGTCATCACCTCCCGCCGCACGATCGCCTAAGCCGGGCAGTCAGGGCTTGCGCGAGCCGGTGAGCGCGGCTGTCATCCCCAGGCCAATGTAGATGCTGCCCGAGACCAGGCGCTGCCGGCGCAGGAACCGTGGCCGTGCCCTCAGCCAGTGCCCGGCTGTCCCGGCGAGCAATCCGTAGGCACTGTCGCTCATGATGCCGAGCGTGACATACAGGCAGCCGAAGAAGAGCAACTGGCTGGTTACATCTCCCCTGGATGGATCGACAAATTGCGGCAGGAAGGCGAAGAAGAACAGCGCCACCTTGGGATTGAGCACGTTGACGATGGCGCCTTGGGCGAAGACTCGCCACAGCCGCACCGGCGCTGGCTCCGCCAGTGCTGATGCGCTGCCGGCACCGAGCAGCGTGCGGATACCGAGAACCAGTAAATAGGCCGCGCCAAGATATTTCACGACCGAGAAGGCGAGGGCCGAGGAGAGGAGCAGCGCCGAAAGACCGGCTGTAGCAGCCAGGACGTGCATCACTCCCCCTGCGCCGACGCCGAGCGCCGACACCACTCCCGCTGCTCGTCCCTGCTGGACGCCACGCGCGACGATGTAGAGCACCGCTGGTCCAGGTATCAGCAGCAGCGCCAGCGCGGCGAAAACAAAGACAAGCAATGTCGATGTGTTTGGCAGGGTCATGACGTGCTCCAGTCAGCCAACTCCCGTGTTCGTCGCGCGGAAGGATAATCCCTTTCCGCGCGGCTCGTGGCTGAACTCGTTCGCTGGGACAACCACGCGGCGGCGACATGATCGGCACGACTGGTGGTCGATCGCGGCTGGGCTGCCAGACAAGAGCCGGGGTGCTCTTGCGCGCAGTACCCTAAGGGGGTATCATGCCAGGTATGGAACAGACGGTTGCGCCAGCTACCACTGAAGAGTCGCCGGCCGGGGAGCCCCGGCGCCGGTCGACCTCCTATGCCAAGGACAAGCAGCAGATTCTGACCCGGTTGCGCCGGCTGGAAGGGCAAGTGCGCGGCGTGCAGCGGATGGTGGAAAGCGATGCGTCTTGCATTGACGTGCTCACGCAGCTTTCGGCCATCATCTCGGCGGCGCGAGCGGTCGGGTTGATGGTGCTAGACGACCACATCCGCGGTTGCGTCCTTGGCTCCTGCGATCACAACCATACCGACCAAGAAGAGCTCCTGGTAGAGCTCTCCCAGGCGATCGAGCGCTTCACGCGGGCGGCATCATAGGACACCAGTCTGGCTAGAGATGCGAGCGCCCGAGGGGCGTGGAGGCGCCATCAAAGGCCATGGTGGTCCAGGCCGCGAGCACCCGGTGGAAGCGACGTTCCGCCAGCAGCGGCTCGATGAGCGTGACGCTCAGCTTCGCTCCGGTGTAATGCGGAACGCCATTACTCGGTAGCCGGCTCGGTTCACTGGGTTGACGTGGTATCAGCTGCCTTGTTCGGAACTAGCTCTACAACCGGCAAAATCTCCGCGTTCTCCACCGCCAGCCGGATCTCCTGGTCGTAGTCAAACGCTCGGATCGCCCGCAACACGGGCCGGAGCCACACTGGCGGGCCGCAGCGCTGTGAGCGGTCGCGCATCCGCAGCATCAGCTCCTTTCGCCGGGCCGGATCTTCCACCACCCGCGCCGTGGCCGAAAAGCGCTTCCTGCCCACCTGCACCGTCACCTTCGGGTTGGCCAGAATGTTCTGATACCAGTGCGAGCGCACGCCGAAGCCGGAGAACACGATGTAGTGATCTCCATCGGGCATAAAGCTGACGCAGGTGGTGCGTGGCCGGCCACTCTTCCGGCCGGTGGTCGTCAGCTTGAGCACACAGCGCGAGCGCAGGAGTTCTGCAATCGGTCCCCAGTACAGATAGACTGGCACGCGAAAGCCGATGCGCAGCAGCCGGTTCGGTCGCTTCCGGACGAAGGTGGGCAAGGTGGATGGAGTCGCATCACCGGTCGTCATGTCCCCTCTCCCTCCTCAAGTGGTATGAACGTCCCTTCTCGCAGCCAGCCGGTCCGGCCATCTTCCAGCCGAAAGCGATACCATCGCCAGCCGTCCGCGTCTGTCACCGTCTCTCCTAGGAACTGAATCAGCGTCCCCGGATCCAAAATCGCGACTGGAACCGTGTCGAGGCTCGGCGCCGGCCGGAAATTCACCGCCAGATCAGGATTAGACTGATGCGTCGGTACAAAGATGTCTTCCCCGGTGGAACCAGCGGTTGTCGGGCCGCCGGTGCCATCGCCTGGTGCAACACCGCGCGCTGCCTCTGCTAGATGCGCGGCGAGATAGACCGTTACGTGGGTGCGCTCGTCGCCGTTGGAATCCGGCACGAGGTGCGCTACGCCCATGTATCCGGAGCCGAGCATCTCCCGCAAGCCGAACGCCAGGGAGCCATCCGCCAGCCGCGTGCCCCCAATTTCGCCGCAGGCAACGATCATCTCGCCTGGCAAGCTCCGCAAATGCAGGTTGATGGCGTGCGGCGCCGCCAAGAGATCGTCGAGGCTCAGGTCCACCGCGCCAGCGGAGACAATCGCCGGGCTTGCCTCAGCCGCGCCCTCGGTGGGCGGCCCGGCGATCACCAGATCGGGCAAGTCATAGCGCGGCGACTTCGCCAGGCGGGCGCACGTCCCGGCATGGACGTGGACGGCGATTGCCTGCGGCGCTGGACCAGCCATCGCGGTGCCCGTCTGTGTGGGGCTGGCTGTTGGCGTGATTGGCGCTTCTGGACTGGCGGCTGGCGTCGTTCCGTCGGTCGGCACATTGATCAGGGCGACAAAAGCGCACAGAACGGGCCGGTCGCAAGCGCGCCGCTCAAGATCTGCCACGTCAACGACGCGAGGTGCGGACTCTTCCTCCGGCACCAGGCCATCCGGCAAGCCGCTGCTCTCCGTTAGCGTTAGCGTGGCGTCTGGTGGAGCGACGAAGATGGCAGCCTGGCTGCCATCCTCCTGCCGGCTGGTGATCAGCGGGCTGCCGTCCATTTCAACGCCGTCAATCTCGACGGTGATCGCCACTCCGGACAGGGCGTCACAGGTATCAAGCGCTGCTGCCGGATTCGGACAGGCATAAGCGGCGACGATGACCGGTACCTGCTGGAGAGTTCCAGGCGCCGTTCTGGGCAGGTTGACGAAGAGGAGATCTTGCGTCTCGCTGGAGGAAACGCCCCGCGTTGGCGAGACGGCTGAAAGCGGGTTGGCTCGCGGGCCGTAGCCGGGTGGCACCGTCGTCTCATCTTCGTAGATGAGCAGCCGGGTATCGTATGGGACGGGCACGGTGCACCGGGCCATCGCTGGGTCGGCGCCACCAGTGACGCAGGCGCCGAGCGCTGTTCCGTCTTCCGCTAGGACTCGCACGGTGATGCCGGGCGCGGCGCGGCAGGCAGCGTTCGCTAGGCCGGACGTGGGCTCCGCATCGCAGAGCGCGGTGCCGATGGTCAAGGAGAACGCTGCATCGTCCTGATGGGCGCGAGCCGGTGCCAGCGTGGCCAGCCCGGCGGTCGCCACCAGGATTCCCATGCACCAAGCGAGAAGTTTCCAGCGGATGCGCCGCATGCGTGCTCCCTGTGACCGCTAGGCGCGGTCTACTCCGTCCTGCACGCAATCTAGCATGCTTCGCGGCCTCGTCCCAATTGAGTGAACCCTTCAGATGTTGCCTCCGTGTCAATCAATGATGGGCAGGATGATGTACGACGGGCGCGATTGATCGAAAAAGACGGTGTTGCGTGCCTTTTGGGTAGACATGTGCCGGCCCATCGGCTCACCGGTGTTCGGGTTGAGATCGAACCGAGGGAAGTTGCTGCTGGAGATATCCAAGCGGATGCGGTGCCCCGGCATGAACCGGTTGCTGATCGGCGGCAGCGCGATCTGAACGCGGTACACCTGCCCTGGCTCCATGAATTCGGCGTGGTCCCAGCCGTTCCGGTACCGGCAGCGGATGATGGAGTCAGCCAGGTTGAGATGATATCCCTCCGGATAATCCTCATTTGGAGGGTAGACATCGATGAACTTGGCGGTGAAATCGGTGTCTGGCGCGGAGGAGGCGACCCAGAGCACGACCTCCATCGGCCCGGTGACCTCGACCGGCTCGGTTAGCGACTCGGTTTGGAACACCAGCACATTCGGCCGGTGCGCCAGCAGGGGATAGGGCGGGCGGGCGCCGACGATGCCCGGTGCTTCCCGCTGGTGCGAGCCGCCCGGCAACACGATGCTGCGCATCCGCGCACGCCAGGGGACGAACGCGCGCGCTGCCTCCTCCACGCCCTCGGCGATTGGGACAAGCTCGAAGAAGCCGGTCACGTTCGCGGAGATCGTCGGTACCAGGTGGTCGGGGTCATAAACGTAGGAGCACCAGGCTTCCGTCTCCTGTGGCGGCTCTGGTAAGAGGCGGTTGCCCTGGCGCAGATAGTATGTCACGTGGCGGGTGCGCGCGAGTGGCCATTCCCGCTCGATCCGCCAGAAGCCGCCATGATCCAGCTTCCCCTTGATCGTCTTGCGGCCGCTGCCCCCACCCATGACGAAGATGCGAACCGGCGGGTCATCCTCGACGCCGTTCGGGATATCGAGCAGCCAGCGGTCGAACCAGCGCAAGCGCAAGGCGTTGTACCCAGCGTTCCCGAGTACCGAGTCCGGGCCGAAGTCAACATCGCCAGCATAGGAAACGTCCTGGCGCATGGCCTCGTGCGTCTACGGGCCGACCAGCAGCCGCTGCGGGGTCGAATTCTTGGCCGCCATCGCCGCGTAGTGGCGGGTGGTGGCGACGGCGTACGGGTCATACCAGCCGCTGCTGAACGTGCCAGGACAGTCGCGGTGGCGGTCGAAATAGCGCTCGAAGTCGTTGAACGGCGCGCCCCACCAGTCGTCGTACTCGCCGCGCGTGTAGTAGTTGAAGAGCGTCTCCTCCAACCCCGGTACCTTGGCAAGGGGCGCCTCGCTTGAATGGCGTCTGCCAGACCCAATCGCGCAGGCGGGCCATCTCCCGTTCGAAGGCGAGCTTGGCCACCGGATCGTCTTGCAATTCCTGGGCGTCGAAGGCGTGGAGGAATTGCGCGCCGAACATGTGCAGGCACATCGCCCCACCTTCGCGGATGTGGTGGAAATAGTTGCGGATGGGGCCGACGTCCGGCCAGATGGCGGCTAGGTTCCGGCCCCCTCGGAGTCGTTGACCAGCTCGTAGCGAATGATGCGTACGTGATAGTTGCCTTCGGTTTCCTCTACTGGGGCGTTTTCCGTGTTTTGGACGTGCGCCTGCACTGCGTCCGGGCCGTCGCTGCCACCGCGCACCCCGTAGCCGCCAAACAGCGTTTCCAGGAAGCAGTAATACTCGCCCCGGCGCGGCTCGGCGCCGCCAAACCCGGCGTGACAAATCATCCCCTTGGTGCCGGCGGGAATCAGGTCAGGCAACGCCGGGGCCAGCGCGGCCAGTAGCACATCGGTCAGGCGCGAATTGACCTCCCACCCGCCCACCACTGGCACCGGATGCCGAGCATGCACCACCGTCCCCTCCGGCGCGATCATGCGCACGTGGCGGTCGAACCCGGCGTTGACGGGGATGTCCGGGTCGATCAGGCATTTCAGCACGTAGGCGCAGGCCGAGAAGGTCTGCGAGGAGGTGGCATTGACGGGCGCTGACCGCTGCTGATCGCAGCCGCTTAGGTCGAAGCAGACGCCGTAGTCATCAATCGTAATCGCCCCGGCAAGCCGCACCGGCTTGTCAGTGAATCCATCGCTATCAATGACGCCGTCAGCGCGATAGGTGCCGCGCGGCAGCCGCTGGAGCTCGGTGCGGGTCCGCCGCTCGGTGTACGCCAGCAGCTCTTGCATGCACGCGCGGACTGTCTCCGCCCCATGCTGCTGAACGATCGCCTGCAAGCGACGCGCGCCGGTCAAGTTCGCCGCAATCTGGGCGCGAAAATCGCCCGCCGTCTCGCGCTTGGCGCGCACCTGCGCCAGGACTAGCCGGAAGACATCCTCGACAAGCGTTCCGCCTTGGAGAAGATGAAACGGCGATTGTATCAAGATATACTGATAAGTATAAATGAAAACGCCAATAATCGTTGGTGATCAGCCGACGACATCCACATGGTTGGCGAAGTTGGCGACATACGCCAGGATCTGCCCATCGTGGAACACCGGCATGATGAGCAGCACGTCGTTGAGGTGAGCACCGCCCCGATACGGATCGTTGCAGATCAGGCTATCGCCCGGACCAAGCCGCTCCGGACCGAATTCACGGACGACGCGCGGCACCATCTCTGCTAGCGAACCGAGGTGATTCGCCTGGGTGAATGCCTGGGCAACGGTTTGCAGGTCGTGGTCGAAGAGGGGGCAGGAGAAATCGGCGCGGGTTTTGATGTTCGTCGAATAGGCGCTCCGCCGCAGCGCGACTGACATCTCCTCGGTCACTTCGACGAAGGCGTTGCGCAGGACCTCAAACGTGATCGGATCGATGGCCGTCATGATAGCCCTCCCGACGATGCCCGGACGATCAGCTCGGTGGGAAGGACGACCTGCACGGCGCCTTCCCGATCGCCGTGCAGCCGGGCGAGGAGGAGCTCCGCGCCACGGGCGCCGATCTCCCGGCCAGGCTGGTGGAAGGTGGTCAGTGGAACGGCGAGATACTCGGCCAACTCGATGTTGTCCCCTCCTACGAGCGCCAGATCATCCGGAATGCGCAGGCCGAGCTCACGAGCGGCCTTCATCACGCCGATCGCGATCAGATCGTTGGCGGCGAAGAGCGCGGTCGGCCGGTCCGAGTCAGACAGGAGCGGCAGCGCCGCCTGGTAGCCGCCTTCAACGGTATATGGCGCGTGGCGGATCAGCGCCGGATCGCTCGCCAGGCCGTGCGCGCGCAACGCGGCGAGATAGCCAGCCAGCCGGCCCTGGGCGCTGGAGGTGTGCGCCGGTCCGGCAATGTGGGCGATGCGCGTGTGGCCGAGCTCGATCAAGTGGCTGGTGGCCAGCTTGCCGCCCGCGACGTTGTCGGTGATGACAGCATCGGTATCCGGATCGCCGAAGTGGCGCAGCAGCAGGATGTGGGGAATGCCAGCCTGCTGGAGGAATTCAATGTCGCGGCGATCGGACTGAACGGGTGTCAGCAGCACCCCATCGACCTGCTTGGCCTGGAATAATGCCAGGCACGCGAGCGCCTGGTCCTGGGAGTCGGCGGAATTGCAGAGGAGGAGGCCGAAGCCGGCGCGCTTGGCCGAGGCTTCCACGCCCTTGACGATGTCGGCGTAGACGGGGCTGGCGTTGTCGGTGATGACCATACCAAGCGTCTTCGTTTTGCCGGAGACGAGGGCGCGGGCCACTGCGCTGGGGACGAAGTTGAGGCGGGCGGCGGCTTCCAACACGCGGGCGCGCTTTTCGGAACTGAGCTCGCCCCGGCCATTGAGGGCGCGGGAGGCCGCGGTAACGGAGACCCCAGCCTCACGGGCGACATCACGGATCGTCGGCATGCGTTGCATCCTTGCTCGGTCACTCCGGAAACGTTTCCGGAAGCGTTTTTGGCATCATAGCGCACCCGCGCCGCCGTGTCCAGAGTTCGCCCCTGCGGACACCGCTAGGAAGTTCCGTGCGGCTATCGGCAGATACATGACGGCTCGGGAGGCCACCGGCGCCTCCCATGCCGATCATGGCGGAGCGCAATGAATCGCGCCCCTACGCAGCCTGACGGCTGATGGCGAGGGCAGACACGGTCGTTTGCCCCCAACACTAGCGTTCGGGGGCCACAGATCTCTCCCATCCTGTTATGGAGGGGCACAATGCATCACGCCCCTCCACCTGCTGACACCTGATAGCTGACGGCTGATAGCTCAAAGCTCGAAGCTCGAAGCTCGAACCTTCCCTAGCCCCCAGCCCCCAGCCCCCAGCCCCTAACCCCTAGCCCCCACACCGACCCCCAACCCCTGACTCCTGATCCCTTCTACGGCAGCCGGTGCACGACGCGCCCATCCACTACCGTCAGACAGACTGGCAGCCGAACCAGGGCGTCCGCATCACACTCGACCGGGTCCTCGGCAAAGGCGGTCAGGTCGGCGTGGTAGCCGGGAGCGATCCGGCCGGAGAGGTGCTCCTCGGAAATTGCTCGCGCCGCCTCGCTTGTGTAGCCTTCGAGCGCCTGCAGCGGTGTCAGCGCTTGCTCGGGTAGCACCGGCACGAAGTCCGGCTCGCCACCGGGCCGCCGCAGCCGTGCCCAGGCCATCCCGATCCGCGGATCGAATGGCGCCACCATCCAGTCGGACCCGAGCGCTAGGATTGCGCCAGAGCGGCGCAAGTCCTGGCACCGGAAGGCTCGCGCGCGCCGCTCCTGTCCGAGCCGGCTTTGGGCCGCGTCGCTGCCATCCGGCCGGTACGCGGCCATGTGCAGCGGCTGCATCGAGGCAACAACGCCCTGCGCGGCAAAGCGCGGGAGGTCCTCGTCCACGAGTTGCTCGATGTGCTCGATGCGGTGTCGAACGCCGGGAGCCGCCCCCGCCGCGCGATAGGCATCGAGCGCGCAGCGAACCGCGCGATCTCCGACGGCATGCGTAGCGCACTGAAATCCTGCTTCGGCAAAGAGCTTGACTGCCTGGGCGTAATAGTCCGGGTCTGGCCAAAATGGTTTGGTTCCTTCGCCGAGGGTGTCCGGCTCATAGAGCCACGCCGTGCCGGTCTCGGTCACGCCATCAATGAAGAACTTCGCCACGCCGCCACGCCAGAGCCGGCCCCGCTCATCCCGCAACGGAAGCTGTGCCCGCATGTCGTCAAGGGTCATTTCCGGCTTTTGCCAGAGCGGTACGACCATGCGGACAGTCAGATCACCGTTGCCTTCTAACTCGCGTAGGAGATCGAAGGTGGCCGGGCTGCCGTCCATCGCGTGGACGCCTGTCAGGCCCACGGCGTTCCATTGTTTCATCGCCTCGACGTACCAGCGGTACCGCTCAGCAGCGGTTGGCTCCGGTATTGCCCGCCGAACTAGGTCCATCGCCCCGGCTTCCCGCAACTCGCCGGTCGGCGTGCCGTCAGCATCACAGACGACCTCCGAGTTGTCTTGAAACGTTTCGCGGCCAGTGACACCTCCGAGCCGCAGAGCCGCCTGGTTCACGACAGCAGTGTGCCCATCGAAGAAGGCCAGGAAAGCGGGCTGGCCACCGATGGCGGTGTCGAAGACATCGCCGCGGATACCGGTTTCCTCAAAGACTTCGAAGACGAGGCCCCAGCCGATGATCCAGGCATCTGGCCCGACCTTCTCCCGCTCGGCGGCTAGCGCCGCGCGTAGCTCATTGGGTGTTCTAACGCGCGTCAAGTCGGCGCCGCGGGTGGCCTCGGCACCCCAGAACGGATGGAAGTGGCTGTCGGTCAGGCCGGGGACGATGGCCAGCCCCTGGCCATCAATGATCTCAGTAGTGGCGTCGCAGGTGGCGCGCACGGTGGCGTCGTCTCCCACCTCGACGATGAAGCCGTCGCGCATAGCCACCGCCGAGGCAAACGGGCGATGAGGATCAAGCGTGCGGAGGCGAGCGCCGAGAATTGCGAGGGTTGGAGCCGTCATGCCAGGTACTATCCTTTCGCAAGCGAAGCGTTCCGGGCCGTATCACCGTGCATTATCGCCGAGCGGTGGCGGGGAGACCCAAACAGGTATGCGGATTTCTTAGCGAGATGTGCTTCCGGCCAGCCAGGTTAGCATCTGCGCCCAGAAGCGGGGGTAGCCTTCCCAGCGCACGAAGTCGCCCGCCCAGTGTGGCGCGACATCCGAGGCAAAGATGGCGGTGCGGCCGTTGCCATGAGAGCCTGTGGCGATGATCGGATCGTCGCCGTGGCGGGCGGCGAGGTGCGCACCGGGCTTGAGGCGCACGCGGTTGTAGCCGCAGAGGGTGAAGCGCGCTCCCGACCAGTCGAGTCCGGCGACTATGGGGTGCTTGGGATCGACGATCTCGAAGCGAAATCCAGCGACGACCTCGACGCGGTCGTCATGAGGAGCGATGCCGACTGGCAGGATCTCTTCGATGACGGTACCGTGGTAGCGGGCGATCCCGTTGAAGCCGGCGAAGGAGAGATAGCCCCCGACCATGATGAATCCACCGCCCCTGGCAACAAAATCGGCAACCATCTGACAGCGATCGGGACCGAGCGGGTATTCGTATGGCGGCGTCAGGCCGGGGTAGAAGATCATCGAGTTGTAGCCGACGTCGCTGAAGATAACGACGTCATAGGCGTTCAGATCGAGCTCGTTGATTGGGAACTCGTGTGGCACTGCGGTTGGGACGGTGTGGCGGATGTGAATCTCTGGATGTCCGGCGAGTGCATCGCGCAGAAAGCGCCCATTGTCATTGACATACGCTTGCTCGAAGACATCCGCGTCGACGGCATAGCGGCAGACAACCGTCTCTGAATCGCCGATCTACAGGGCGTGCACTGGCATGGGAGGTACCTCCGTCACGCTGGCTGGCTGTCTTGCAGCGGCGGAGCGTGTGGGAGCTCACCCATCTGGTAGTTCAGCACCGTGGCTATGCAGGTGCTGACTCAGCCGGCTGATCGTACTCCGCGTCGGTAACGTGCTCTCCCCAGGTCGCGCTGGTGCCCTGATCGTCAACGTCGAGCATGGCAATGTGCGTCATAAAGCGGTTGGGGTCGGCTCCGTGCCAGTGTTCCTCGCCTGGCTCGAAGAAGACGCGGTCACCGGGGCGGAAGATCTCGACCGGCCCGCCGCGCCGCTGGCACCGGCCGATGCCCTCGACCACATAGATCGTCTGCTCATTGGGATGTGTGTGCCAGGCAGTGCGCGCGCCCGGCGCGAAGCGAACGATGCTCGCGGAGAGTCGCGATCCATTGGCAGGTACCGCAATCGGATCGACGTAGACCGTTCCGGTGAACCACTCGCTTGGCCCGGCCATTGTTGGGGTCGCATTCCTTGTAATCTGCATCGTACTCTCTCCGAGTAGTCTTATCCGGTGGTGGCAGCTGGACTACTGCTTGGCCGCTCAGCAGCCGATGCGGGCTACCACCTCGTCGGCGAGCCGCGCGACGATCCCGTCGGGGTAGGGATAGGTCAGCATCAGGACGAGGTGCGTGGCGCCGGCCTCGACGAGCGGTTGGAGCGTTGCCACCGTCGCCGGTAGGTCATCGTAGTTGACGCGCGTCTGGATTGAAAGCTCGATCTCAGCTGGATCTCGTCCCACAGCGGCGCAGTGCTCGTGCAGGACCCGCACCTTGTGCCGAAAGACCTCCACGTCCTGGGCAGTTGAGTTCCAAATGTCGGCGTAGCGCGCGGCCACACGCAACGTCAATTGCTCGCCACTTCCGCCAACGACGAACGGCGGATACGGCTTTTGAATCGGCTTTGGCTCGCACCGAGCCTCTTTAAGCTGATAGTACTTGCCATCGAAATCGGTGAGATGCTGCGTAAACAAGCGCCGGGCGATCTCGCATGCCTCGCCGAGGCGCCTGATGCGCTCGCCGGGCGTGTAAAGCGGGATGCCCATGCTTTGGTGCTCGTACTCGTTCCAGCCGGCTCCGATTCCGAAATCAAGCCGGCCATTTGAGATCACGTCCACCGTCGCGGCCATGTGAGCCAGGACAGCAGGGTGACGATAGGTGTTGCCCGTGACCATGATGCCGAGGCGCAGGCGCGAGGTTTGAGCCGCTAGGGCCGCCAGCAACGTCCAGCCCTCGAAGCACGGGCCGTCCAAGTCGCCTTGGATCGGGGCGAAGTGGTCGAAAAGCCAGGCGTGCTCGAAGGCGGGCGTGGCGTCAGCCTCTTGCCAGACCTTGAGCATCGCGTCGTATGTCGTGTGTTGTGGCGCCGTCTTGATGCCCCAGCGGAGCCTCGTCATGCTTCGTCCTCCTCTCCTTGCCGCCGGCTCGGTCCTCCAATGTTGGCGGGCAACGCGCATGTTAGCGCGGTACGAGCTTGAGCGTGGTGGCGCGCGCCTCCGCACCGATCATCGGCGGAAGATAGCTGGAGTGACGGTATTTGGCGCGGTAGGCGTCGTCAATCCGGTCGTTGATGCTGGGGTCCGTTTCCTCCACGAAGGTTACCTCCCGCGCGGTGCCGCCGGTTCGGATTACCCCCTGATGACTTGCCTGAGCAGTGCGGAACCAAGCACCGCTGGTCCCGCGCCACGAGCGAATGTACAGATCGTCACCAACGCGGACGATCCAGACGGGAACAGGGGGTCGCAGCGTGCCGTCACGACGACGCGCCGCGAGGTCTACCTCCAAGGCTGCTCCGAGGATGCCGAGTTCCTCACGTGTCCACCGCGTCATCCCGCCTCTTCCCTTCCTCTCTGTGTTCGATCCTGCCCGTAATTGCTGCGCGTTCATCGCGCGGGAGATGTTCAAGATTCCGTTGCGATCCGCAATCCGGTCAAGGATGCGGCCGTGGGAGCCATCAAGAAACTGACCAAATTCTTCTCACGGACGATCGACCTGAGTGCCGCCTCGTGCGCGGGCCGAACGACGCGCTCCCTCACTCCGCTCGGGACAACGCTTAGCTCGATCGCGCAGGCCGAAAGACCCGCGCTGAACCTACGAAGCCCCCGGAAGGGGGATCAACGCCATTCCGTTCGTGATCGCGCGGAAGCGCTGAGCGAGGGTTACGCCTTGCCCCGAGCAATGTGAGGGAGGGCCTTGAGGCCTGCACGACGGGCGGCGCCAAGACGGGATCCGGCATCGCGTACCGAAGATGATCCGGCGTCAGCCGGGTACCTGGCGCTCGAACGAGGTCATAATCGGCACGCGGATGCCGCACCAGAGCACGCTCATGGTGCCCCACGCCCGCGTTGAAGCGCGATGGAGTCGCTCCCCTGAGGAGAAATCGGTTACACGGTTGCCAGCTCGCTCACACGGACACGCGCATCTGGTCTGCGGGTCAGGTCGGGCAGCAAACGCGTGCCAAGCCCTGGCGTTGGTGGCAGCGAAGCATAGCCATTGTCAATGATAGGGAGGTCAGTGACAAGCTCCCGGTACCAGCCGGTGTAGTACGCCCGCACCGTTTCCTGAATCAGCGCGTTCGGCGCATTGAGCGAAAGATGCATTGACGCCATCAGCACCACCGGTCCGGTGCAATCGTGCGGAGCCACGGGAAGCTGATACGCCTCGGCCATCGAGGCAATCTTCTTCGCCTCGGTAATGCCGCCGACCCAGCTCAGGTCCAGCATGATGATCCGCGCCGCTCCTTGCTCCAGCACCTCGCGGAAGGACCAGCGGGTAGCAAGCGTCTCGCTGACTGTCGTCGGCACGTCGGTTGAAGCGGCATAGGCCGCGAGCGCGTCAATATTGTCGGCCTTGAGTGGATCTTCAAACCAATAGGGTTGAAACTCCTCCAACGCACGGGCGATTTTGATCGCAGTCGGGAGATTCCAAAGGGAATGGAACTCCACCATGATGTCCATATCAAGACCAACGGCCATCCGAATCTTGCGGAATGGCTCAAGCGCCGTGTCGAGGTCGCGCGCGGAGATATGCATGCCGCCGCTTGCTTCCGCATATGGATCGAACGGCCAGATCTTCATCCCGGTGATGCCTTGGCTGCGGAGACTAAGCGCCAATTCATCGGCACGATGGAGGAACGCGTCGAGGTCCTCATACGGCCCCTCGGCCTCACCGGCAGGGAGTCCCCAGTTATCAACGAGCTGAGCGGGACGGCTGCGGACATAGCGATAGCCGGCGCAGGTGTTGTAGATCCGGATCTTTTCGCGGGTGAGGCCACCGAGGAGCTGGTAAATTGGCTGACCAGTAGCTTGGCCGAAGATATCCCAAAGGGCGATGTCGATCGCAGAGTTACCGCGCATCTCGACGCCGGTGGAGCGGTAGCCGAGATAGCCGTAGAGAGCGCGGGCGTGCCGGTCAATCTGAAGCGGATCTTTACCTAGCAGGTATGGAGCAGCCGATTCGTGCAGATAGCCCTCGACCGCCTGGGCACCAAAGAATGTCTCTCCTAAACCAGTAATGCCCTCATCGGTATGCACCAGCACCCAGATAAGGTTCGGGAATTCCTCAAGCCGCACCGTCTCAAGCTTCGTGATTTTCACTGCTCGGCCCTCACCTCCGTCCCCTCTCCCGATTTTCGGGAGAGGGGAGCTGCGGATCATCGTTGCAGACTCAACCGATCGCACCTCGCCGCGCTGGTCCCTCGATCAATGGGCGAGCGTGGCTATTGCGTGAATTGCTTCTCGCGCTCGATCACCATGTCGATGTTGGTGGCATCGACGACTTCCGCTCCGGTGTCATAGCTAAATGGCGGATATTGGTGCTCGATCGCCATATGGATCAGCGCGCTTGTCACCCAGCCCTGCGCGTAGGGATTCTGGCCGATTGACCATTGCGCCGTGCCATTCTTGATGGCATCAAGCACGCCCGGTACCAGGTCGAACCCGCCGTTGGCCAACTTGCCTTTGAGCCCCTTTTGCTCAATCCAGAGCCCGCAGAACCAGTGAACATAGTCGGCGGCGGCAAAGCCGACCATCTCATTGCCAAGCTCGGTGTATTTGGCGTCGATGCGAGCAATCGCCTCCGCTTGGTCGGTGGAAGTCGTCAGATCCTGGGTGGTGAAGTTCGTCCCGTTCTCCTGGTTGTACTGGGCGATGCCCTGGCGCGCGCCTTCCATCCGCTGGTCGAGCGCGCTGTGGCCGGGAGCGATCGTGCCAAGCACGATGATGCCGTCCTTGCGACCGGTGAGTTCGGCGGCATGCTTGGCAGCTTGCAGACCGCTCTTGATGCCTGCCGGGATGAACTCCTGGCCGACGTAGGCGACGCCCAAGTCCTGATAGCCCGCGGATGCCGTGTTGTAGAGGATGACGAAGATGCCGGCCTCTTGCGCCTTACGGATCGGCTCATCGAACATCGTCGTATTGACGCGCGTGAACCCGACGGCGTCAGGCTTGGCGGCAATCGCATCGAGCTGATACTGGACCGTGGCGGCCTCATCGTGCTTCGGTGGCCCAACCCACTGCGTCTCCCAGCCGGCCATCCTGCCGAATTCCTCGAAGCCGTAGCGGACGGGAACAAAGAACGGGTTGTCGTCGTGTGTCACGAAGATAACTTTGCGCTTCTTCGCCTCTTGTGCTGCAACCTTGAGCGAGGCGGCTGGGAGTGAGAGCGCCGCCGCTCCCACACCGAGTGCCCCACCACGCTTGAGCACGTCGCGCCGAGACAGGGTCATGGTGTCCCTCCTGCGAATGCCCGGCTGGCCAATCGAATAGGTGTCTCAGCCGGGCGGTGCCTTGCCACGCGCCAGTGCGTGGCGACCGAGCGGTCCGTCCCGTCACTGCCCTGCACGCTGCCATGCTGGCTGGTGCTCCGTTCTCACCTCCTTTCCGTGACCGCGATGATGACCAGCCGCCCCCGGCGTTAGGCGATCCGCTGGCGGCGCCGAATCCAGTTGTCTAGGGTGACTGCGAGAATGATGACGGCTCCCTTGGCAATCTGCTCAGTATCCTGCTCGAACCCCAGCAGGATCAGACCATTGGTGAGTAATCCGGTAATTGTTGCGCCAAGGAAGGTGCCAAAGACACTTCCTGCGCCACCAAACAGATTCGTTCCCCCAATCACGACGGCGGCGATGACGTCCAACTCGTAGCCGGTGCCATGATTGCGCGAGACGCCGTGCAGCCAGCCGATCAGAATGCAGGATGCCAGGGCGGTCAGGCCGCCGAGGATCATGAAGCACGCGATTTTGACGCGCCGGACGTCAATCCCGGCGTTTGCCGCGGCTTGCGGATTGCCTCCTGTTGCGTAAACGTGATAGCCAAATTTCGTCTGGGACAGAACCCAAGCGGCGACGATGACGATGCCGAACATCCAGAAGACCTGCGCGGGAATCTCCCAGATGTAGCCGCCGAAAATCCGGTCGAACCAGCCGCCGACCCGCCCGAATGGCGGAGTCCGAATCCACGTGAGGGTTACGCCGCGCAGGAGCGCGAGCATGCCAAGGGTCACGATGAATGAAGGGATACGAAAGGTGGTGGTGATGAAGCCATTGATGAAGCCCAGCGTCAGGCCGGCCAGGAGTACTGCAGGCATGGCGGCGATGGGATCCCACCCCCAGTTGACGAGGGCTTGGGAGAGACCGATTGCCAGCAAGCCGTACATTGATCCGACCGACAGGTCGATCTCACCGGAGATCATCACGAACGTCATACCGACCGCGATGATCGTCAGCAAGGAAATACGCTGGGCGACACCGATAAGATTGTTCGTCGTGAGGAAGGTGTCGGTGCGGGCGATGGCCAGAAAGGCGAACATCGCCACAGCCGCGAACAGGATGCCCAACTCCCGCGTATCCCGCAGGCGGCGCAGAAACCCTCGCTCTCCGACGCCGACGAGCCCGGCGCTTTCCTGATCCCGCAACGCCAGCTCCGCCATCTATGCCACCTCTGCTGGAACGATGCGATCAGCCCCGACAATCAGCCGCACGATCTCCTCCGGCGTCGTCTCGGCCTTCAGGCGCTCTCCGGCGTTGCAGCCGCCGCGCAAGACGACGATCCGGTCGGCCACATGAAAGACGTGTTGCAGGTTATGGCTGACGACGACGACTGCGGTCCCTTCTGCTTTCAGATCCTCGATCAGCTTGAGGACTTTCGCCTGCTCCTGGACGCCCAGGGCGGCGGTCGGCTCATCCATGAAGATGAGGCGGCCACCCTGGTGAATCGCCCTGGCAATAGCCACCGCTTGCCGCTGGCCGCCGGAGAGGAGTCCGACTTGCGCGTAGACCGAAGGGATGTTGATCTTGAGCCGCTGCAACACCTGGCGTGATTCCCGGACCATCCGCGGCTTGTCCACAAGACCGATCCCGCGCTTGGGCTCACGCCCGAGGAAGACATTGCTCGCCACATCGCGCTGGTTGACCAGGGCGAGATCCTGGTAAACGACTGCGATGCCGAGTGCCTGCGCATCGTGCGGGTTGCGGATCGTCACCTCGCGGCCATCAATGAAAATCCGGCCGCGATCGGCGTGATAGGCACCGCAGAGGATCTTCATCAGCGTGCTCTTGCCAGCGCCGTTATCGCCGACCAGCGCGACGATTTCGCCTGGATAGACACGGAAGTCCACGTCCTGCAGCGCTTGCACGTGCAGAAATGCCTTGCAGATGCCACGAGCTTCAAGCAGGGGGCTTCCGGGTGCGTCCGCGCTCGTCGTCTCACTGCTGATGGGCGCTGTCATGAGCCTCCTCCTTGCCCACTGGCGCGTCGGGCGTATCGGTGGTCGGTCAGAAGATCTTCAAGCGTCACGCCAGGATCGAGCATTCTGGCGAACTGTCGTGGGGTGACACTTTCTATGCTGCGATTGTAGTCGTCACCATAATGCGTGCTGGCTACCGCGAGATGTTCTGCCATGGCCGTGCGGGCCCGCTCGACTGCTCGCTCTTGGATCGCCTGGTAGATAACGTGATGATACGGTAGTGAGACGCGCGCAACATCAGGGTCGCTAAGACTGCGCAGCATAAGCTCGAATGTCAGGGTAGTGATAGACCCAAACATCGTCTCGATGACTGGATTATGGGCTGCGCGTGCAATGGCGAGATGAAATGCCAGGTCGTACCTGGCTTGCTCGACGATGCTCTGGCTTTGGTCGAATCGCTGCAGGGCGGCCTCGATCGTAGCCAAATCGTCGGCGCTGGCACGCTCGGCTGCCAGCGCGGCCGCGGCGCACTCCAGAGTGGTTCGGGCCTCGACGAGATCGCGAGGCGTGGCCTGCCGGCGCCGGTACAGCGCGTCTAGGCGGCTCGCCGCGTCGGTCGCCTGGGCTTGCCGGACGAAGGAGCCGCGGCCTGGCAGGATTTCGACGAGTCCGTGCTCGCTGAGCGCGCGTAATGCCTCTCGCACCACTGGCCGGCTGACACCGTAGTACTCGGCCAGCTGGCGTTCAGAAGGTAACCGGGTACCCACGGGCCATTCCCCGCTGAGAATCCGCTCTTCGAGTGTCGCTGCGAGTTCACCGCGAGAGAGGTGAATCACAGCCTGGTTGGTCTTACCGGTCATAGCAGTGCTGGTACAATACCGGAGCTTCAGAGCGATGTCAAGACCGCATGGCAATGAAGCCGCGGAGGAGATTGGGCGATCATCCCCAATGCGATCGTAGAGGAGGGTGCAGCCGTGGAAGGTATCGCGGGATTGGGAATCGTGATTACCGGTGGGGCGGGCGATATCGGCTCGGCGATGGCCGCAGAGCTAACCCGGCTCGGCGCTCGCGTGACGCTCATTGATCGGAAATCGCCACAGGAAGCAGCACCTTGGTTGGAGCGGGCGCGCCAGCACGGCGATGTCGCCTACGTGCAAGCCGATGTCCGCGATCGCCCAGCGATTGATGCTGTCCTGGCTGCCATTGACCCGCTGGATATCGCTATTGCGAACCAAGCCATCGGCTTCGGCATCCCATTTCTGGACATCACACCCGCACAATGGCAGGAGCACATGGATGTGAATCTCACCGGTTGTTTCAACGTCGGGCAGGCGGCTGCCCGGCTGATGGTCGCGCGGGGGCGGCCAGGGAGAATTATCTTTACGGGCACCTGGGTCCAGGAGGTGCCGTGGCCGGAGATCGCGGCGTATTCGGCGACCAAGGCTGGCGTGCGGATGCTTGCCAAATCGATGGCGCGCGAGCTAGCCAAGCATAAGATTCTGGTCAATGTGATCGCTCCTGGGATCGTCTACGCGGGGCTCGCCAAGCACCAGATGGAGACAGAGCCGCAGTATGCCCGCCGCATCCGGCACGTCATTCCGCTGGGTCAATTACAAACGGCCGAGCAAGTGGCGAAAGCGACGGCGTTCCTCTGCTCCTCCGCCGCGGACTACATGACCGGCGCCGTCCTGCTGGTGGATGGCGGCTGCTCGCTCTTCCAGTTTGCCGAAGAGTAGCTTTCACGAGCCACGGGCCTCGGGCCTGGTTGCGCGCAAGGATCTCAGTATCTGAAATCGTCACCAGCCGGACGGCACTAGGTAGGATACCTCGGATGTAACAGCATGCAGCCCCTCCCACGGTCGACTGTGTTCGATACCTACTGGCGCTTTGCCGCCGAGCGGCAGGCCATCTTTTTCCGCCGCCTCGATGGCGCACCGCCGCCTTGGACCGCCGATCCGATCCTACGCGCCTATCGATTCTGCAACGCCTATCGCGCCAGCGACCGGGTCTCCCAGTTCCTCATCCGTGAGGTGATCTATCAACCCGGATTCTCGCCGGAGGACACGGTGCTGCGGATCGTTCTCTTCCGCCTGTTCAGCCGGATTGCAACCTGGCAACGGCTCGAGTCAGCACACGGGCCGATCTGCACCGGTTCCTTCGATCCCGCCGCGTTCGCTACTACCCTCGAGGCGGCGCTGGACAACGGAGATGCGATCTACACCAGCGCCTTTATCCTGCCGCCGGGCTCCGCTTGCGGCCCCCGAAGCAAGCATCGCCAGCACCTGGCCTTGGTCGAGGCGATGCTGCGCGACCGGTTGCCAGCGAAGCTCGCGCGCTCCCGCGGTTTGGACGCCGTCTATCGCCTGCTGCTGGCCTACCCGCTGGTTGGGCCATTCTTGGCCTACCAGCTTGCGATCGACCTGAATTACAGCGAGTTGTTCGACTTCGACGAGAACGGTTTTACCGTGCCGGGACCGGGCGCGGTGCGCGGCATTCGCAAGTGCTTCGTCCATACCGGATCGCTCACGCTGCCCGCGGTCATCCACTGGATGGTCGAGCGGCAAGAGGCGGAGTTTGACCGGCTCGGTTTGCGGTTTCAGTCGCTCTGGGGCCGCTCACTGCACGCCATCGATTGCCAGAACCTCTTCTGCGAGGTGGATAAGTACTCGCGTATCGCTTTCCCCGACCTGCGCAGTGAGCGGACGCGCCTGAAGAGAACATTCCGGCCGGCTGCCGGCCCGGTGGAGCCGTTTTATCCGCCGAAGTGGGGGATCAACGCCGAGATCGCGGCCAAGCTCGCGGCTGTCAATTCCCCTACGCCACCTCCGCAAACTGGCCGGTCGCCGCGGTCATGATCCGCTCTTCCGTGGCGTCTTCCCGCGGAATGTCGGCGGTGATCCTGCCCTGGCGCATAACCAGGATGCGATGGCTCATGCCCAGAATTTCCGGCAACTCGGAGGAGACCATGATGATCGCCACGCCTTGCTCGGCAAGCTGGGCAATCAGTGCGTGCACCTCGGCCTTGGCGCCAACGTCGATGCCGCGCGTCGGCTCGTCTAAGATGAGCACCTTGGGTTGCAGGGCCAGCCAGCGGGCAATAACGACCTTTTGCTGATTCCCACCGCTGAGGGCACTCACGTTCTGCTCGATTGACGGAGTGCGGATGCGGAGGTTCGTGACGAAGTGGCTTGCCAGGCTACGCTCCTGTGCTCGCGATGGGAACATCGGGGAGCCCAGGCGTGTCAGCACAGGCAGGGAGATATTCTCGCGGACGGCCATCCTCAGCAGCAATGCCTGCTGCTTGCGATCCTCTGGAACAAGGCCGATACCGAGGCGGACGGCATCGCGCGGGGATCGAATCGTCACCGGCTTGCCATCCAATAAGATTTCGCCTCCGTCGATCGGATCAGCGCCGAAAATCGAGCGTACAAGCTCGGTGCGCCCCGAACCAACCAGGCCAGCGATACCGAGAATTTCGCCTGCGCGAACATGAAAGCTGATATCTCGCAGCACGCCAGCGCGCTGCAACCCGCGTACCTCCAGGCGCACGGGCCCTTCGGTCGCGGCGGCACGCGAAAAGAGATTGCTTAGGTCGCGGCCAACCATCATGCTGATCAGGCGCTCGTGTGTCGCCTCAGCGATCGGCAGTGTCCCGACGAGCTGGCCGTCGCGGAGAACGGTGACACGCTGCGCGACCGCGAAGATCTCCTCCAGCCGGTGAGAGATGTAGATGATGCCCACTCCACGTTCTCGGAGGGAGGCAATGATATCGAAGAGAGTTTCCGTTTCTTGCGTTGTCAGCGCACTAGTCGGCTCGTCAAGAATCAGGATCCGCACGTTGCGTGCGAGCGCGCGAGCGATTTCAACCATTTGCTTTTGGGCCACGCTCAGGTGTCGCACCGGAGTTTGCGGGCGCACGTGTGCCCCGACGCGGTTCAGAATCTCCGCTGTGCGGCGCCAGAGCGTGGGCCAATCGACTTTGCCTGGAATCTTGGGATGCCGAGGGAGGTCGCCCAGGAAGATATTTTCCCCTACGCTGAGGGCATCGACCAAGCTGAGCTCTTGGTAGATGATCCCGATGCCAAGCGAAAGCGCGTCACGCGGCGTGTGGAACGTCACCGGTTGGCCGTCGATCTCGATCCTGCCCTCGTCTGGCTGGATCGCCCCGGCGAGGATCTTCATCAGCGTGGATTTGCCAGCGCCATTTTCGCCAACAAGCGCCAGAACCTCACCAGCGTGCACTTCGATCGACACGTTGTTGAGCGCGTGGACGCCAGGAAAGCGCTTGTGGATGTTGTGCATGGCCAGCAACGGCTTGGTCATCGGGTGTACCTCATGACAGGCGGTGCGGCGGCCGGGCGCGAGCGCTCGGTCTCTGGTCACCCGGCCGCCGCCTGTGTGCACAAGCTACTTCGTGTACGAGTCGATGTTCTCCTTGGTGACCACCGTGACACCGGTGTCGATGTTGGTGCATGGTGGCGTCGCTTTGCCAGTCAAAATGTTATACGCCCACTCGATCGACAGCTTACCCATTTGGACCGGGCGCTGCACCATCGTGGCTTGAATGATGCCGTCCTTGATGGCGTTGATCGTCTCTTCCAAGTCGTCGAAGGCAACGATCTTCAACTGGCCAATGCGATCCTGAAACTCTGGGCCGCGCATGACTTGCGCCAGAGTCGGTCCACCAGTCGCGCTTACGCACGCAACGCCATTGAGATCGCTGTGCGCTCGGAGCAGCGATTCGCTCACGCTCAGGCCCTTTTGCAGGTCGTCATCGGTGGCCACCGTTTCGACGACCTCGATGTCTGGTCCGAGCGCCTCCTTCAATCCCTCGATCCGCTGATTGAGGTTGAGCGCTCCCAAGCCGCCGGTGATGATCCCGACTTTCCCCTTGCCTTCGAGCAGATCGTGTAGCGTCTTGCCTTGGACGCCACCCGCGGTTTTGTTGTCGGTGCCGATGTACATCAGCCGCTGGCTGTCGGGGGAGTCCGAGTCGAACGTCATCACCAGGATGCCCTTGCTGACCGCGTCAGCAATTACCGGCTCGACCGACTTGGGCTCGTTCGGGGAGATGACGATAGCGTGCACACCCTTGCGCACCAAGTCCTCGATCATTTGGACCTGGATTGCGGGGTCACCGGTCTGTGGCGCGACCCACTGGAAATCAACGCCAAGCTCCTTTGCTTTCTCTTCGGCGCCCTTCCGGCAGTCCTCAAAGAAGGGGTGAACGAGCTTAGGAACAAGCGCGACCGTAATCTTTGTGCCCTCAGGAACCGGGGTAATCGTCACCGTCGGTGCGGGGCCAATGCAGCCAAACTCTGGTGTTGGGCTTGCCTCCTGAGCCAAAACGTGCCGGGAGGTGCCGAAGATCGCCATGGCCGCGGCGCTGCCGGCAATGCCTCCCAAAACCTGCCGTCGATTCATCCGGTTGGACCATGCGGACGTGTTCGTGCTCACGAGCATCACTCCTCTCAACCCATCAATGGCCACGTACCGCGCGAGGCGCCTTCCGCGCGGCAGGCATTACGCCCAGATGAACGGGGAGGTAGTCCCCCCCCTAACCACGGCTTTTCGCGAAGCCGATGATACTATGCCCGCTCGCCATGTGTGTCAAGAGTTTTGGTAGAGCGTCGCGAATGGCAACCGCGGGGCCGGATCACTCCGCTGACTTCCGCTCATGACATGGAAAACGCATAAATCGTGGTTGAGTTATATGCCTCCCCTGGACGGAGCACCGTCGAGGGGAAATTCGGCTGATTCGGTGAGTTTGGGAAGTGCTGGGTCTCCAGCGCCAGGCCGTCGGTTTGCCGGTAGGCTTTGCCGCTTGCACCGTACAGCGTGCCATCAAGGAAGTTGCCGGAATAGAACTGAATGCCTGGTTCCGTGGTGTAGATTTCCAGCGTCCGACCGCTTTCAGGATCGCGCAGCCGAGCCGCCAAGATCAGCGATGTGTCGTCCGGGCTGGGCCGGTCGAGCACGAAATTGTGGTCATAGCCACGGCCAAGCCGAAGCTGCTCGAAATCGTCCCGGATGCGATCGCCGATGCGCATCGGCTGAGTAAAGTCGAGCGGTGTGCCGGCAACGGGAGCGATCTCCCCGGTCGGGATCAGGGTGGCATCAACCGGGGTGTAGTTACTGGCGTTGATCTGAAGTTCGTGGTCCTCAATGCTACCGGTCCCTTCTCCCGCAAGATTGAAGTACGCATGGTTCGTGAGATTGACGACCGTTGGCTTGTCCGTTGTCGCGTGGTAATCGATGCGAATCTCGTTGTTTTCGGTCAGGGTGTAGGTGACCTCGACGGCGAGATTGCCCGGATAGCCTTCCTCGCCATCAGGGCTGACCCGGCTTAGCCGCACGCCAACACCGTTCGCGTCGCGGATTTCCGTCGCTTCCCAGACGTATTTGTCAAAGCCCTTTTGTCCACCATGCAACGAATTTGGGTAGTTGTTGAGCGCGAGGTGATAGGTTTGGCCATCGAGTGTGAACATCCCGCGAGCGATCCGGTTCGCGTACCGGCCGGTGATGCAGCCAAAGTACGGATGGCCAGCGAGGTAATCGTCCAGCGTGCTAAAGCCAAGCGTGACATTGGCGAATTGACCATTCCGGTCGGGAACGCGAATGGACTGGATGATCCCACCGTAGGTCATGATCTTGACTTCCATGCCGCTGGAATTGGTGAGCGTATAGAGATCGACGGGCTGCCCATCGGCGGTGCCGAAGGGCTCTTTCGTGATCGTGAGTCCCGGTCCGGGAGTGCCTTCAGGCATCGGCGTCGATTCCTGTGCGCGCGTCACGATTCCTCCGAAGAAGGACGTGACCAAGACCACTACGGCGGCTGAACTGAGCACGGTAACCAGGTTACGACATCGTACGCGGGCAGACGGCGTGCTCATTGGCTTCCCTCCTGTCGTGAAGCTCCCTTACGCACCTCCGTTGTCTCGGGAAACACGTTTTCCGCAAGCCCGCATGCTACACCTCTCCATCGCTGTTGTCAAGCGCCCCGGAAACACTCGCGACTGGGCCGCAGCGTTGGCGCAGAGAGCGCTCCCAGCACAGCAAATCAGCAATGAAACGCCGGTGGGAGACTGGTGTCCTCAGGCGCAACGTTTGCGCGTATCAATGAGTGCTACGCCCGCTGCCGTCTCCGCTTCTGCACGATATCCAAGGAGACGGCTAACAAGATGACCACACCGGTCACGATCTGCTGAGCGTATGTGTTGATCCCCAACAGCACGATGCCGTTGTCGAGGACGCCGATAATAGCTGCACCAAGAACCGCGCCAAGGATCGTCCCTTCCCCGCCTAACAGACTTGTGCCGCCGATGATGGACGCGGCGATGACCGGAAGCTCAAACCCAAGACCCGCAGACGGCTGAGCGGAGACGAGCCGCGCAACGAGGATCAGCCCGGCTAGTGCCGCGAGGGTGGAGTTCAGCGTGTAGACGAGTAATTTTACGAGGCCGACGTTGATGCCGGCGAGCCGCGCCGCCTCTTCGTTGCTGCCGACAGCGTAGATGTAGCGACCGAGCGTCGATTGGCTCAGAAATATCGTGCCGACAATGGTCAGCACTGCCATGATGATGACAGGCACGGGGATACTCCCCACGTATCCCTGGCCGAGATTCAGGAGAAAGCTGTGCTCCCGGGGAATCGTCACCGGATACCCTTTGGTCAGGACGTAGACGAGTCCGCGCCCGATGCCGAGCGTGCCAAGCGTGGCAATAAAGGGTGGTAGGCCAACCTGGGTGATGAGCAACCCGTTAATGAGTCCGGTGAGCGAACCGACAAGGATTCCGCCGGCCATCGCGGCGCCAAGCGGCCAGCCCTCACCGAGGAGCATGCCAGTCGTGATGCCAGACAGCGCCAGCACTGAGCCAACCGACAGATCGATGCCTCCAGTGATGATCACCATCGTCTGGCCCATCGCGACGATCGCCGTCAGCGAAAATGCGCGAGCAACGCCAAAGAGGTTCCCCTGCGTCAAAAACACATCCGATCGAATCGAAAGAAAGATGCATAGAATTGCCAAAGCGACCAGAATATTCAATTCTTTGACGCCTCTTGCCCAGCCGATGAAGGGCCCTCTGGCAAATGCAGGGCGCAACGCCCTTCCAGCAGGCGGTGCTGGGTTCATCGCGGTTGTCTCTTTGCTCTCGCCATTTGGCATACGAATCCTCCGCCCCTAGACGAATTCCCAACTTCCTCTTTGCCCACCACGATTTGGCGTCAGCAGGCTGACGGTCTCGATGAGGCTATTTTCGGACACCCGTCCATTCATGGTTATGCAGATGATCGCTTATTCGGTCAAATTCTGCCACGACCCGCTGCAACCCGCACCCAGCGTGGAGAAGGACTGGTGACCGTTGGCGTGGATCCCACGGACCACGTTCCCCAAACGACCTGGCGAGCGATCGGAGCAGCCTACGAGAACGGAATGGACCAGTCCCGGCGATCTACTCGCTCCTGCGCCTCACGTAGTGCCGCGGCAGCCGATTTCTCGCCAGCGATCGCCGCCTGGGCCGCTGCACCAACAATCTCGCCAAGTTCGATGGCAAACGGGATCATGGGCCGATTGATCCGCGCATAGCGCCGGGTTTCCCCGATGACCAAACGAAACTCTGGCTCGTAGGCCGCCGCGTAAGCATCGGCGGTGAGGACGGAGTGCCGAGCGGGTTCGGCGGAACCACCTGCGATCGCACCTTGGAGCATCTGCTCGGGCGAGGCGAGGAATTTCAGAAGCTCCCACGCCTCCTCGCATGCGCTACTGGTGGCTGGTATGCAAAACGCTGGGGCGAGGAGACCAGGCTCTGGCCTGCCGGTCGGTCCTGCGGGGACGAGCGCGATTGCCGCCTGATGACCAGCGCTATTGGGATTGTGGCGGCGCATCGTTGTCAGGGCGGTGGCAGTATCGAGGAGAAAGACCGCCTTGCCATCGTTGAACAGGCGGCGAGCATCCACGCTGGTGAGGCTCGCTGCGTTTGGCGGACCAGTCTCCTGCAGCAGGGTCGCGTAAAAGGAGAGCGCCTCTACTGTTCCTGGCTCAAAGATGAGCGGTGGTTGGCCGGTGCCTTGCCGCCAGTGCCATCCCCACGAGGGAAAGAGCGTCGAGCCCAACACCCGGTAGTTGTCGGAAATCGCGCCAGATCCTGCACCAACGAATCCATACCGGTCATCGGCACCGGCGGCGCGGAGTGCTTCCTGGGCCGCTCGGGCCGTTTGACGAAGCTCTTCCCACGTGACTGGCACCGGCAATCCAATGCGCTCAAGTACATCGCGCCGGTAGATGAGGACATGGCACATGGCCTTGGAGGGGACAGCATAGACCATATCCGCCGCGCGATAGAGATCGATCGCGGCTTGGAGAAAATCATCGAACTCGAACCGGTCGCGATACGCCCGCCGCCCAAGGGGCGCAAGCGTGCCGCGATGAAGCTGTTCGGCGACGATGACATCCTCCGCCACGAGCAAATCCCACTGGGCGGGATTGCCAAACGCGGCTCGCGAGGCACGCCGATGCTCCTCTCCAGGCAGCACATCCACGATCACAGCGATGCCGGTCTGTTCCGTAAACGCCGTCACCGCGGCAACTTGGCGAGCAAATTCAGCTGTTTGGAGGAATCGCACGGTCTCGGCCACTGGCGCGATCCCCTTGGCAATTCATAACCCAGCGTCCTGCAGTCAAGCGGGGCGGCACCGGCTCCCCGGCAGCTGAGCGCTCTGTGCGATAGTGCACTATGTACGGCAGGGGCGCCACTGGACCTCGCAACTTTCACGGGAGTGAGCCATGAGTCGCTGTTGGCCGGTTCAGGTCATGACGGTGCTGGTGGCGCTGGCGATCGCCCGCCCAGCAGTTGCGGCGATGACGGCATCTCCGGTTCCTGCGAGCGCACCGCGTATCCTTGACCAGCGGACCAGCGAGCTTCCCGATACCCGGATCATCTCGATGTCGCCGGATGGACGGTGGGTTGCTGGAGCCCAGCCGGCAGTCGGCTACCAGCGTGGCCGGCTGGACGTCTTTGTGGTTGTCCCTGAGGGGCTTTCCAGTGCAGCGCCAGTCGAGTGAGGCGCGCGACCGACATGGGCCACGACACAGTCCTGATCACGGATGACGCCCGGCTCTCGGCGGCGACGCTGCTAACGATCGCCTAATCTGGTTGCTCCGAGGGCAGGGCCGTCAGGTATCCGTGCGCCGCCGCATCCTAACGGCTGATCGCTGAGGGCTGAGCGCTTGCGCAGCGATCCCTCGCTTTGCACTCCTACGTTCCAGCGAACAGGATGACCGGTGACGGGCGCCAAATCACAGCAACGGTCGCTTGCGGGCACGATCAGGGCTGCTGCGCGCGGGTTGATCCTGCCATTGTCCCATTCTGCGACGAGCGCAACCACCTTCGTCATTCCGAGGCGAAGCCGAGGAATTTCTCACAGCACTGCCGCTCAGTCCGGCATGCCGCGGCGGCAGCCGTCTTCCCCCCACTCCGTTCGCGCCAGCGCGGGAGTGCGAAGCGCGGAATCTCTACTCCGAGCCGCACAGCCGGCCTTCGCCAGCGTATTGAATTGAGCCCCGTCCCGAGCAGGGCGAGGAATCGAGTTTTGAGGCCCGCGCTCCTTTCCCGCGCGATGCCGGAGGAGCCTTCTTGCAGTGCCTACGCCAGCGATCATCTTCTCAGCAGTGAGCTCGCTCCCGCTCGGGGCGAACCTATTGCTCACTTGTGTTGCTCAGCACAAGGACCGGCTGATGAACCCGCCTTGCGTTCCAGGCGAATGCCTGATCCAGTGCCATTGAGGGAGCGTGGTGAACCGAGTGCAGCGGATCGAGCCTGGCTCAGGGGATGGTGACGTCGCCGGTAGCAACTGGTCTGGGCTCGTTCCGGTTGTCTCTCGACGCGTCAGGCTCGGGATCATAGCGGTAGAATCCCTGGCCGGTCTTCATGCCGAGGTGCCCTTGCTCAACCAGCGCTTCGAGGAGACGAGGCGGCTGATCATCGGGATCGCCCGACTCTGACCAGTAGGTCCGCTCGATATCCAGCACGACATCCAGACCCACGCGGTCCATGCGGGCGAATGGCCCCATCCGCTCGGTGCTCATCACGATCTCCCAGAGCCGGTCAACTTCCTCTGGAGTGGCAATGCCCTCCTCGACCACGCGCAGGGATTCGCGCTTGACGGCTCGCCAGATGCGGTTGAAGATCAGGCCGGTGCTCTCCGCGCGAGCGACGAAGGGAATCAGGCCACAGGAGCGGAAGAACGTGGCGAGGCGATCGAGGTAGACCGGATCGGTCATGCCGCAGCTCATCAGCTCGACGGCGGGGCGGCGCCATGGCCGGCCATAGAAATGCGCGTTGAGCAACCGCTCTGGACACCGCGTCACACCGGCCAGGAGGTGGCTGCGGTATGAGGAGCTGTTCGTCGCGAGGATCGTCTCAGGCGCGGCCAGGTTGGACAATTCGGCGAAGACGGCTCGCTTCAGCTCCAGGCGTTCTGGCACCGTTTCGATGACCAGCCAGGCATCCGCAAGCGCGCCGCCCAGCGAGAGCGTGGGGATAACGCACTCGGTTGCGGCCAGCGCCGCGCGTGGCATCTCCCCAGCGCCCACCAGTCGTGGCGTTTCCTCGGCGAGGATCGCCATGGCCCGGTCGAGGGCTTCGGAAGAAACATCGTGCAAATGGATCGTGACCCCGCGAGCGGCGAGCACGAGGGCGATCTGCCAGCCCATCGTGCCAGC